>CAZAMI010000012.1:0-17473 GCA_964486465.1 uncultured Desulfurococcaceae archaeon
TTCACCTCCCACACACTCTATTATCTGCTCTTTGCACCACCCTATATAGGTATACGAGCTAAAACTCTTTTGCCTGTCACCTCTAATCACCACTACATGAGTTCTCTGCGCATGAAGTGACTGTTTGCTCCATCAATATCTAGTTAAGTTTTTAAGTAGCTCAAATATAAGTTCCAGGGATCTGGAATGCCAGTTAGGGATCCAGAATTACTAAGGATTGTTGAGATGAGAGTATTAGATAAGCTTGTGTGTAGGAAGTGTGGCGCGTTAAATCCGCCTGGAGCTACTAAGTGTAGGAGATGCAAGAGTAGGAATCTAAGACCTAAGAAGAAGAGAATAGGTGTTAGGAGGTAAGTGTAATCCTAAAGCTTTATACCTATAGTCTTTAACTTCTTAACTATTAGCCTTACCTCAAAGTCCTCAAATAATTTCAATCTCTTCTTCATTATGTCTAAATCTATCCTTAATTTCTTACTCCTTACGAGGTCGCTTAAGTATCTAATATCCTCAATATCTCTTTCCCTACCTGTTTTCGCCTTAATTATTATGTAGTCCTCAACCCTTAATGCCTTAACCTCTACATCATTAACCTTATAGGTTACTGCTTCATTAAGCATTTCTTCAGGTATGTAGAAGTCGTACATGTTCTCGTAGAGTTCTATCACTATGTCCTTATCCTTAATCCTACAGTGGAGTTGTGGTGTACCCCACTCAGTCTGGCCTACGAAGCATCCTAGTTCTTCAGCTCCTGACCTTATGACATCCTCATCAAATGTTGGTGATAGTGAGGTAACGAATATGTCTAGGTCATCCTCAAACTCCTTTAATCCTAGAGCAAGCATGTATGAAGTACTACCAACAATTACCCCATCGATACCCTTACTCCTTAACGCCTTGATGGCTTCAGCTAATACACTCCTATCATACACCCATATCACCTCAATAGCCGTAAGTAAAGTAGTAAAGCATAATAATAAAACTTATAGCTCCACTAAAGAAGTAGTGATGGAGCCGGGGTGGCCGAGCGGTCTAAGGCGGCGGGCTGCAGTGGTAACCACCGCCGTAACCCGCTAATTCGCGGGTTCGAATCCCGCCCCCGGCTCCAATAATTCTAAGAACTTAGACATGAAATTACAACACTAAGTACTTAAACATTATTAAGCATACAATAATTAGTGTGGTGCTATATGAAAGCAAGTATTAGAATGGAAATAACCATGAATAATGCATGCCTTCACATCGTGACAATGAACTTTATTGTGGCGCCGGGGGGAGGATTCGAACCTCCGACCACGGGGTTAACAGCCCCGCGCTCTACCGGCTGAGCTACCCCGGCACCATAAACAAAATGGGTTAGGGGGGATTTAAGCTCTAACTTCATGTTTATTATCGTTACCTTGAACATTAAGTGTACCACTTTCATGGGTCCCATAATTATGTAGTGTTAAGCCTCATTAACCTATTCTATAATGTATGTTGGGTTGTAAGTATGAGTGTTATGTATTTGATAATGTCGGATACACATGATAACCTTAACATGTTGGGTAAGCTGATGGATAAGGTTAAGGGTATTAACTTTAAGGGTGTGATACACTTAGGCGATATCGTATCACCATTTACCCTTAGATACTTGATTAGTAAGGTTGAATCACCAATAATGATTCTAGGTAATAATGATGGTGATAAGATCTTACTAAGTAAGATATACCCGAACATATTAGAACAACCAGTAGAGTTGAGGATTAACGACTTGGATGTACTCTTAATGCATGGTTTCGGATCTAAGGACTTCACGCATAAAATCGTTAAAGCATTAGCGAGGGGTGGCAACTATGACATAATAATGTATGGACACACACATGAAGCTAAGATTGAAGTAATCAATAATACCTTAATATTTAATCCAGGAACCGTATCAGGTTACTTAAGTGATAGATGTACATACGGTATACTGGATTTAAGTACCTATATAGTTAAGATTATTGACATAAATACTGATGAGGTACTCATGGAGCAGAGAATACCTAAACGTTAAACCTAATTATGTACGGCTTAGGATTGGGTGCTATCCTAATAGCTGCTTCACCTCTATCAATCAGTAATGTGTACTTCCTCACTTCATCATCACTAATCAACATAAACCTCGACAACTCCCTCCAGTAATCAATATTAGCTGACGGCATAGCTACGAATAAACCTGAATTTAGGACTGCCACCGATTCTTTAACCTTAAAATCACTTAGTTTCTGTGAAGCTAACGCTACTGAGATACCGTAACTCCTACTAAGCCTTATTAACTCATTAACATTAATAGATGGAAGTATAGCCCAGCTCTCATCATAGACCAGTAATAAATCAATCACTGGATTTCTAAGAGCCCTCCTCATAAGCGACATATACGTCCTCATTAACCTGGATATGATACTTGAAGCTACAAATATATAGTTAAGCCCTAATGCCATAAGCTTGGAGAAGTTTAGTATATAGATAGACCTACCCCTAATAAGTAACGTAGTTAACGCTCTACCCCCCTCAAGAACTTTGAGTACATCCATAGCCCTCGATAACTTATAACCCAAATATGGGTCCTCGAAGTTAGTTATGTAATTAATTACATCACTAAGAATCTCTACAGCATCTATAGAGTCCTCCCTGAGCTTATTATTAAGTACTTGACTTAATGACCTATATATAGCCGTTATGTCATCCCTACTCATGGACTCACTTAATATCAAATCCATGATCAAATCCATCATAAAATTCAGCCTAGAACTTGGCGGTAATGCTGAAAGTATCTTAGATACCCCTAAGCCAATATCCTCACCAAGCATTAACTCCTCAAAATCAGCACCTAATCTCTTAAGTCTAAGCCTATACTCACCCTTAACATCAAATATTAGAACATTACCTTTACACCACTCATGAAACCTATGAGAAAATATCGATAAAAATTCAGTCTTACCTGATCCCGTAGGACCTATGACTAAAACATGCGGTGATGGCGCTTTATTAATATTCCAGAAAATCCTTCTCCCACTAAGGATGTCTATACCTAAGTAGATACCATCAAGAGTTACACTGCTAAAATCTTCTATACGTATCAATGAAGGTATAAAGTAGAATAGTGAGTAATCACATAAGGTTATAGGTTTAAATTCTCTAGGCCTTAATATACCTCTTCCAAAGGTATGTCGAAAAAATAGCTTATTAATTATGTCTAAATTCCTTAGACTCACTACCTTAACTTTAATCCCTAAAGAGTTTAAGCTGTCTCTTAATGCTTTAATCCTCAAATTTAGTACGCGAAGTAGATCATCCTTATCATCACTACAGGCAGATACAGAGAAATAAGTCAGTACTTCATATGGTGCCAATCCATGCTTCAATACGTTATATTTAACCCTGTTTAGATTAGCTAAACGTGTCTTAATCGATGATGCAGAGGGGTTGAGCTCTAGGATTACTGATAGGTTCTCTATTTTCTTATCTATGCTCTTAATGTAACTATCACTATCAATAGGGTGTAGGAAAGTCTTAACCTCAATAGGGAAACCTAGATTTAGGGCTTTGTAGTATGATTTTAAGATATGCTGTAGCTCTTCAGCACTGGCTGCATTTAGAGCTGTAGGTGTTGCCTCAACTATTAGGAATTTCTTACCGCATATGAGTCCGTTCTTGTTACTGAATATTATTGAGTCATCTTCAATAACTATATCCCTATTGAGCTTACTACGCGGTTTTAACCCTAACTTGTTAAGTAGCTTCATTAGTGATTTAATTAATAAGCTCTTAGTCATAGCTAAACCCCACTAATTCACTTAAGGTAGTGGCACTCCTTATAGCATATCTTAAAAGCCTAGCTAGAATATCCTTAATGCTAAAGTGTTTTCTAGGAGCTTCTTTAAATTCTTTGCCGGGAATTAAGGCGTATAAATGGAGTCCTTCTAGGAGTCTTAAGGAGTTACATTCAAGAAGTACCTTCTCTGCTTTAGGAGGTACATACTTATATGATGCTTCATTACCACATACCCACACCAGTATTATCGGGATGTCTAACTTCTTCATATTGAGCCTTAATTTAATGTTGGAGCCTCCTGAAACGACATCTATGTCCTCAAATAATTCATCATTTAGCTTAGGCATGTATAGAGTAATGTAGTCTCTACTGCTTCTAACGGTGAACTCACTATCCTCTAATACTTGAATAAATGGTTCATATTCAATTATCTCGGTTAGATACATACTAAATAATGGGTCACTATGAGTTATAGTAACTAATATTGGTGGCTTACATTTACTTAAATTGATGTCTACGTTGTTACCATGTGATTTAAACTCATAACCATTTGAACACACTACATACATGCTTGACCTATCAAGCTCCACGTTAATCGCAATCTCATGGTTACTCCTCTTTAATACTTTAATGCTTTCCTTCAATGGGTTCCTAATGACATAATCCTTAGGCCTTAGAGTTATTGAGCCTACATAGTATTCATCTTTGAGGAGACTATAGAAGACATTTAGGTTAATCTTCACTACATCCTCATTAATTACATTACCTACAATCATTAATTTAACATTAGTACGTCCTTTATTGATGATAACGTTATCCATATTACTTACTCCTAAACCTTCAATAGATGTTTTTAGGATAGCGTTTTCAGGTACCTCATTACTTAACTCAATATTAAGTAATGCTGCAAAGTCCGTGTTAGGTGTTACTATACCTCCATCACTGATGTATGCAGCCTTAACTACATTAGCATTGATAAGTTTAGGGGCAGATGAGCTTATCGGAAATGCTTTAGCTATAGTAAAGAGTGGATCCTTAACATATAGCCTAACGTCATTAGACCATCCTAAGACCTTAGGTCTAAGGGATACCTCTAAGTTATCACCATGAGCGTTACTCTCAATGAGAACTAATCTATCATCGATGATGAGTTCTGATGTAGTGAACCAGGGTCTGATCCTTACTTTCACGTAACTATTACTCGAAATAGTGTTAGAGAGTACCTCGACTTCTGGTTCAACTGAGTTGTTTATATCAAGTAGACCTAATGACTCATTACCTATGATGCATAAGGCTATCCCCTCCCTCGCTAGGATACATTGATCACTTCTAATCACGATATCCTCTAGTTCATCATCGTTAATTACTCTATAATGCATACCTGAATTAAAGATTGCCATAGTGCCTTTAGCTGATACATCCTTAATACTACCTCTAATTAATGTCTTCCTTAAGTTACCTTCAATTATACTTAGCTCATCACCTAGGGTTATTATGAGTTTTGCGTTACTTAAACAATCAACGTCTAACGGATATCTTATTAAGGCTAGCGGGGTTAATTCTCCATGAACGCTCCTAACTACTAGCTTATGTTTCGGATCATAGAGATAGTCCTCATCGCCACATCTAATTAATGGTAGTAGCTTTACTGGTAGTGGGTATATGTCATTTAAGCTTACAACCCATGATACTCTACCACAGAAGACTACACATAGATTCTTATTACAGCTTAAACCATCAATTTCATTACATGAAACCTTAAATTCATTACTAATTCCTTCATATCTATCCCATACAGTTATACTTAGTGAATCCTTAGTACTTAATGTTGCTTGGCATCCTAGGATTTCACTACCTGAAATCACACTTTTAAACGATTTCCTAATTCCGCTAGCATCAACGATGATATAGGAGTTACCACTTCTTATAGTTAATATAAACTCATTGAAGAAATTAATTATGCTCATAGAATGAACTTTATCGATATTCATGCATTCATTGTTTACACATAATTTCACATTCCTTAAATTGCGTAGAGTTATAGGTTCATTGAGTGCAGCTATATTCCTCCTTAAAACGCTCTCTAGACCCCTACCATCGATTTCAATATTAACCACTCCCTTTCTCTTAAATGAATTTAAAGTTATACCCTCATAGTTTAAGCCACTCATCTTAATTAAACTGTATTCTAGATGAGGTGCTAACTCATTAATTAATACTACATTATCCTTGGAAGTTCTAAGTAATTTACACTTTATACTAACGGCATCACCAATTAATTCTTTAAGTCCATACACAGTCCTTAACATCGGTACCCTCATCTTAAACACCCTGCATTAAGTATTACGAAAAGCAATGACGTTAAACCTGGAATTAATGTATTTAATGGATCGTTAAACATTACGTAACTAGCATATATTGAGTAAGTTAGGGTTATTGCTAAAGCATAATATATCAATATATCCATTATTTTAACATATGTGTTAACTATCATTAACACCGTAGAGAACATGAATGGTAAGCTTAAAGCTAGGACCAAAATGAATATATTGACTACTAATGAGTATTTAAAATCACTTATAAATTCAGTAATAACCTCCCTTAACTTTAACAATCTCTCTCTATCTAATGATCCCTTCATTATAGCCTTAGTTATTGTGTAGAGCAAAAACTTAGTTATCCACAACTTAACACCCTTGATCATAACTTCATGAACATCATGTCCTAAACTAACTCTTATGTTTCTTAAGGTCTTTGATCGAGACCTACTTAATGCGTTATTAAGTAGTTTTAATGGATTGACTAATGTTAATGGTGCTTCACACATAGTACTAAGTATTCTCGGTACATCATGTAGCTCCATTAAAGCACTAATGTAATTCATTAATCCTCTAATACCTAGTAATATAGCTATGATTGAGAATGTAAGTAAAGATAGTTTCAGGTCTTTAAATATGATGTAAACAACGAAAGTTATTGAGTATGTTAATATTGCTAATACTGCTATCGTACCCTTCCTATTTAAGTCAATATGTTGATGTAATGGAGGTTTAGGAATTAATAGGAAAGATAAGGGTAGTATGAGTAATGAGGTAAGTAGTGTATTAAACATGAATTCCTGATTATTTGTTACTATCGTAACCATAACGGATAATATGGGTAAGTATCCAAGTACTATTGCTACAACAATAGAAATTGTTGCCCTCAACCTTAGTACGGCTTTATTCATTACCTTAATGTCGTAAAGAAATTCCTTACTCTTTTCCTGCATCCATATGAATGCTGTACCCAATGATAGTGAGAAGAGGTAGTCAAGAAGTAAATTCCTAATGAAATTACTTTTAATGAATTTAACATATGTCTTCACAGCATCAAAAGTGGGTAATAGTTTCTTTAACTTCTTTAACCTTGATGCTTCACGACTGAGATTCTTAAATATTGATTTATACTTTACTAGGTCATCTAAGTCGTTAATTAATTCTGTATACCTACTTACGCTTATGCCTTCACTTATTACATAATACTTAAGTTCAGTCTCAACGCTTTTTCTCCTACTCATCACTCTAAAATAGTATGTAAGTAATGAGGCTGCGTAAGGTATAAGTGACATTAAGAGTGGGGTAGTAAGTACGATCTTTAATGAGGTAATCTTAAGTATGAAGTAAGTTACGAAAAAGGTGAGTGAGGCTAATATTAAGGAATACATGGTTAATTTTATGAAATACTTCCGTAATTCGATCCCTACTAATGCTTCGTAACCTGCAAGTAGTCTTAACTTATTCACTAATCTTAAATATTTACCTGATACTTTATGAAACATTACTTAGAATCACCTCTTTGGGTATCTTTAGTCTTGACTTAATCCTCTTACTCCTCCTAATTAGCTCGTCCAGAGTTACATTCTCGCCATAGCTGTATATGTTATTGAGTATTATGTCATCATCCTCCCTACTATATATGGGTTCATCGATACTTACTACAGCGCGTTTGACACCACCGTCAACAACGTAGTTTACAGTTATTATTACCCAGAACATAGCTACCTGTGATGGTGTGAGATTTATTGGGGGGCTAGTGAGCCTCATTATGGCTTCCTCAGCATTACCTCCATGAAATGTGGTTAAGCCCCCAAGCCCCATATTCATTGCTTGGACGAGTACTTTAGCTTCAGAACCTCTTGTTTCACCTATTACTAAGAACCTATTTACTGAGGATCTTAATGCAGCTTTTGCTAAGACCATTTGGTCTATTTCATCTCTTGACCCCCATGGACTTATGGGGACGACATATCTAACCCAACTGCTGTTATGTGGTGGATCTATTTCGGGGGTATCCTCTATTATAGCTATTTTCCATGATTTAGGTATTAGATCGTATATTATAGCTCTTAATAACGTTGTCTTACCCGAACCCGGAGGTCCAACTATTAATATTGAGCCTCTATTCACAATTACGTGGTTTATGAATTTAACTATAGCTTCATTAAGCATTCCGTTCCTTACTAGATCCTTCATCCTTAGCTTAGAACTCTCCTTCTTCTTCCTTATGACTATCTCGCCAGATCCACCAGCGATTTCAGGTAGTACTATGTGGACTCTATGACCACCGTCAACTTCGGGTAAGTTGAAGTCGAGTATAGGTGTTGCTTTAGTTATGATCTTACCTGACCTCTCCGCAAGTAAGTTCATATAGAAGAGTATTTCATCTTCATCCTCAATAACTATGTTAGTTCTTATATAATCTATTGAGGGATCTCTTGATGTAAGTAAGGAGTGTCTAATCCATATAGGCCCATTACCTACTATGGAGATATCCTCAACGTAGGGATCATCAATGAGTACTTGCAGCTTCTTGTACTTAAGCTCCCTCATAATTGCGTAGGCTACTAACGACTTATCCTCATCATTAACCCTTAAGACCTCTTGTGCGATGTTGACTATATCATAAAATTCATTAACGTTTCTTTCAGATAGGGCGAAAAGTATCTCTTCTAGGTGTTCCCTAATGAGTTCACTGTATTTCCCTATTAACTCATCATTAATCCTGTATTGATAGGTTCCATCACCATGCTTAATTACACTAACCTCAACAGCGCCTACACTATATTTAAGAACTATCTCTTGGTACACTAAGAAACACCTTTAAAAAGTTATTTGATTTTTATTTAATTGAGTTCAAGGTTAGTATAGGCTAACACTTAGTGTTTCCTTACTATTTGTACTATTGTTTACAAGTTCGAATACTATGGATGATATTCCTGATACAGTATTTACCTTTACTAATATTATTGATGATGAGCCTGGTGCTAAGGTTTGTGATCCTGCTAATATTTGACCACTAACATTAATTACAGCACCATTACTTAATACTACGCTAATCCTGTTTACCTCTATGGTATATGTCTCGCTACCTTTATTCTCGATCTTAATCACTACTGACTGCATGGTATCGGTTTTTGATTTCGATAGAACTGTCGCATATAATGACGGTATAGTTACATATGAGGCCACTCTACCTGTTTGAGAACTTAACCAATGCTGCACCGTTAGCATTATAGGGATAGCTATAGCTACTAAAGCTAATATTATGACTAGATCACTTACACCCTTCCTTAATTTCCTCATGAATAACTTTCTCCTCACTTATTTACACCCATTAGTAGTTACGGGTTTATAAAGGGTTCAAGAGTGTTCGGCTTTAATAATTATAATTCATTTCAGGATTGAGGAGGGTGATTAAATGAGAAGGTTAAGAATGATACTCGAAGATTTGATCACTAACGTATTGAATGGTGATTGTACTTGGGCAATTGGCTGTGATGATTCAGTCATTAATATTTTACTTGAATTAGGTATACTCAGGAAGGTAAGTGAGAATGGTATTGAAACTTACCAATTAAGTGAGTTAGGTAAGAAGCTCTATGAAGTATTAAGGAAGCTACATGATTTTACTTCATCAAATGTTTCTGAAGCGGGTAATCAGCGAGGCAACTCATCTTCATTACCAAGATCTGTTAAAGCCGGTCTCATCACCTAGATTACTACTAGTGAGGGATATTATAAATGAATGATAGAGAGCTCAAGAAGGTAATACATGATAGTATTAGGAAATTAAGAAGTGTTAGCGATATGTATAGAGTTAGAGAGAGGGTAGATAGGGATTTAATTAATGTTTTAAGTAGTACTAGGAAGGAAGTCATTAATATTAAGGGTAAAGGAGATGAGGAGAGTAAGAGCTCTAAGCTTAAGAGGATTGGTTT
The DNA here is from genome assembly GCA_964486465.1 of uncultured Desulfurococcaceae archaeon. Lineage (GTDB taxonomy): Archaea > Thermoproteota > Thermoprotei_A > Sulfolobales > NBVN01 > CAZAMI01. Next base: position 10,056 of record CAZAMI010000012.1, read on the forward strand.
AGGGCTGCTGTCGCTACCCATAGATCCAACACAAATAACAACTGCTACGGGTGCTACATTATATCTCATAGGTAAAGTACTTGGTAGGATCGAGGAAAAGACTAAAGGAATTAAGGACGTAATTGTATACTATAATAAATTCATAACTAAACTTAAGGAGTTATTATCATGACATCCTACATATTACTTCTAGAGGTAAAAAGTACCATACACTTAGTTATAGGTTCTAAGAGATTCAGCTTAAGTAAGGGTGAGTACATCTACATAGGTTCTGCTAATATACGTAGACCATATCTAAGAATACATAGGCATATGGTTAAGAGGAAGAAGGTTAAGTGGCACATAGATTACTTAACAATTAATCCTAATGTCGCTATTAATCTTGGAGTAATATGTTACGATTTATCAGAGGATATGCTTTATAGTATTGTGTTGAACTTCTTTAGACCCACTATTAAAGGGTTTGGTTGTACTGATAGTAAAAAACATTTGTCACACTTATTTAGGTCATGTTCTCATAAATGCTTAGGTAAGCTCATAGACGTTTTCGTACGTATGTGTAATGCTATAGAGTTTATTCAGTAATATTACTCCCTACTACGCTTACTCGACCTACCGTACGTTCTTCTTCTAGGTCTCCTACGACTAGATCTGTAATTGCCTATAGCTTTAGGTGATGTATCAGGTATTTCATCCTCCTTAGCTACTGCCTCATTACCTAATTTTTTAATGCTTCTTGATCCACCAACATTAAGTTGTACGTAGCCCTTGAAGGATGTAGTCCAGGCACCTCTTATCTCTATGACATCACCCTTACTAACACTACCTGACGCCTTACCCCATAAAGTTAACTTTACTCTACCAGTCTCATCACCAACAACTGCTTCACTTATCGTTCTCTCACCTGACCTTGTCATTACTCTCTTAGGCTCACTTACATCTAAGACCCTAACAACTATGTTTACATTATTCATTCCGGGCTTTAAATCCTGAACCTTTACGCTCATTACACCCAACTCAACTTACTCAATTCAGAAGCACTGCAGAATTAATAAATCTTTGCTGCCTGAAGTACCTGGATAATCTCAAGGGATGGATTAAGTATGTAGTTAAAAATGCTTCATAATTAATTAACGTTTTTATTGCTTAAGCAGTGACTCAGTCTTTAGGTCTCTTACTCAACTTTTTCGACACTTATGGATCCTGTGGGACACGATGTTCTTGCTTGCTCAACACAATCAGCTAAATCTTCAGGTACGAAGCCTTCACTCGGCTTACTACCTCTATAACTCTCTACTATCTGTGCCTTACCATCAGGTCCTGCCTCAAATACTTGAGGACATAATGCGTAACATACACCATCAGCTATGCATGTATCCCAATTTATGGTTACCTTTAACTTAGCCATTTTAAATACCCTCAATCTAATTCTAAAAAGAAGAATTTAAACGTTAAGTTCTTTATTACTAATTAAATCTTTAAAAGCAGTTGTAAGTATTGTTTTACGGCGGGCCCGTAGCTCAGCCAGGTAGAGCGCCCGGCTCATAACCGGGTGGTCCGGGGTTCAAATCCCCGCGGGCCCACCACGCTAATTCTGCTCTACCAAGACCTCAGCCCTGGCCACTCTCTTCACTAATCAAACTAAGGGTGTGTAGTCATCATCGGCACCACTATTGTAGTATAGGAAGTCAAACCTAATCAGTTTAAGTATTCCTTCATTATTTCGGTAATACCTCTTAACACATATAAACCCCCACCTTCGCAAGGGGGGCCCTAATAAATAATATAACTCTCAAGGAGGGGGTAGGTCACCCCCCAGGGAGAGTACACTAGAGGGTTCATGTAGCCGCTCATTTAGCTGCAGTAATACCGAGACAATAGTAGGTAATACCAGAATCATGAATAGTTACTTGAACCTGAAATAAAACCATAGCGATGATTATATAAACATCTATTACAATCATAATGTAACGGAGAAAACAAAAGGGTGGTAGATATGCCCTGCACACAGCCCGTAAAGGTTAAGACTCCAAGTGGTAAGGAGGTTGAGCTCGTACCCAAGAAGGTATGGACACTAGCTCCCAAGGGCAGGAAGGGCGTTAAGATAGGTCTATTCCAGGACCCAGAAACTGGCAAGTACTTCAGAGCTAAGGTCCCAGACGACTATCCTGAGTGCAGCTAAGACTCTAAACTCCTAAACTAAAACGCTTTTTAATTATTTTACTTAAAGTTTCTTAACACTAAATTTAATAATCACTTACTTCTTCAACTTATTAATACTCCCTATTAATTCTAGCCTGGTCTCTATATCAGTTAAGAACACTCTTAAGCTCTCAATAACGTTTCTTGCTATATCGACTTTTCTTCTAAGTCCAGGTACTAATGCCTCAGGGTAATCCAGTCCCTTACATGACTCATAAATCGCTTCAGCTACCCTAAATAGTCGCCAAGCCTTAGTTAGATCCTTACTCCTTACTAAGTTTATTATATATCTTTTCAACTCACCTATGACGTCCAGTAAACCTTGTATGTATGGTATTGGGTGTATGTTCAACGACTTATAATCACTAATACTCATAGATTCTATTATGGAGTGAAATACCTCAGCCTCAACATACTCTGATAGAGCACTATAAACTGTACCACTATAGAGTAGTTCTGGATGCTCCTTCAACCTACTTAAGAACTCCCTAACATACTCCCTCAACCTTACCAATCTATTATTAGCACTCTTAACATCACCTCTATGTATGTCTGTTATCACATAACCTGCCTCTCTAATGATATCCCTTGAATGCTTTATCATATACTCCCTCACTTCATCTTTAATTTTAAGAAATTCATCTACGCTTCTAACCACTCCTTCTACTAAGTTACGTAAATCCCCTTCAGACAATATTATACACCCGAGCTACAGTTGAAATATCATTATTTTAAGTATACTAGTTATCGCGGTTTAAAGGTTAAGTACCAAGTAAGCCTACTTAAACTTAGGGTGTGAAAGTTACGCAACGCATTATTACCAGCGAAAGGGAAGAGAAAAGAAGACTACCTTAGGGTAATTTACGGCTTAAAAATAGAGAAAGGTTATATTAGGGTTAAGGATATAGCCGAAAGACTAAGTATAAGTCCGCCAAGTGTTATCGATTTCCTTGAAAAACTAGCTAAGGAGGGTTTAATAGTCTATGAGAAAGGCGGTAGAATAGAGCTTACGAAGAGAGGTTTAAATATAGGTAAGGAATTGTTTGAAAGACATGAAGCTGTGAAGAAATTCATTAAAATATTATTAATGGTTAATGATGAGGAGGCGGAGAGAGCTACATGCTACATCGAGCATGGTATTGGCGAGAAGACACTAGACAGAATAGTTAAATTCATAAAATTCATCGAGAAATGCTCTAACGAATTCACAACACCATTTCTTACTAGTTTATATGAATATTATGAAAGAGGAGATGAGGGAGAAATTACTTGTCCTAAGGTTAAGAACTGTAAATGAAGGATTAATTGAGGAAAATCCCGTAGAATTTTATGTCTCACTAAGTATTTTTAGTGGGTCAAGATATGGATGAATTCATAACTAGTAAAGAGATGAGGATTTACGACTTAAACGCTATTGCATTAGGAGTTAGCGATCTACAATTAATGGAGGTTGCAGGAAGGAATATAGCCGACATCATTGAGAAAACCCTAGGTAATTTAAAAGGTAAGAACGTAGTGGTTTTCGCGGGTACGGGTGGTAATGCAGGTGATGGATTAACAGCAGCTAGGCATTTAGCGTCAAAAGGCGCTAAAGTGACTATTTACCTGTTATCGAAACCTGAAGAGATACGCCACGAAGCATCATTAACTCAATACTTAGCAGTAGAGCTTATGGATCTAAGTATAGACTTAAAAATTGTTAAGGATATTAGTGACATACCCGATAGGGTTGAAGCTAATGTCATTGTTGATGCTCTCTTAGGACTGGGAGTTAGAGGTAGAGTTAGAAGTTTATATTCGAAGGCTATTGACTGCATTAATAGATCTAAAGCACTTAAAGTATCTGTTGACATACCATCAGGCATTGATCCAGATACTGGTGAGGTTTTAGGTAATGCTGTGAAGGCAGATATAACAGTAACGTTCCATAAACCTAAGCTGGGTCTTAAGAAGAGACCTGAATATGTAGGTAAGTTAGTAACTGTAGACATAGGTATACCTCCGGAAGCTGAATATTACGTAGGTCCAGGAGATCTCATTTATAATTATAAGGTTAGAGGATTTAGCTCACATAAAGGTCAAGCTGGTAGGGTATTAGTGATAGGTGGTTCAGAGGTATTCACAGGTGCACCTACATTATCTGCCTTAGCAGTCCTTAGAACGGGTTCTGACTTGGTTTACATAGCTGCACCCTCCAGAGCAGCAGATATAATCGCTACGTACTCACCCAATATAATAACAATAAAGCTTGAAGGTTCAGATCATTTAATACCTCAACACCTTAACGTACTTAAGTACTGGATTGATAAGGCTGACTGCATAATTATAGGCCCAGGCCTAGGATTAAGCCCTGAAAGCGGGGAGGCATTCATAAAAATAGTTGAGTACGCTAAGAAATCAAATAAACCCTTAGTCATCGATGCTGACGGGATAAAACACCTAGCTGAGAATAAGGAAGTCATATATAGTGAGATCATTCTAACACCACATAGCGGTGAATTTAAGAAGTTAACAGGGATGGATTTACCTAGTGAGAAGGATTTATGGGGTAGGGCTGAAGTAGTTAAGAAGGCCTGTAAGGAATTAGGTAACCCAACAATACTTCTTAAAGGACCCATAGATGTGATAAGTGATGGTTCAAGAGTTAAATTTAACAAGACTGGTGCTCCAGCTATGGCTGTTGGAGGTACTGGTGACGTGCTAAGCGGTATTGCCGCCTCATTACTAGCTAAGGGATTAAGACCGTTCACAGCAGCTTGCTTAGCAGCCTTCATAAATGGACTAGCTGGAGCAATAGCGTATAAAGAAGTAGGTGAAGGTATTACACCAACTGACATAATAGATAGAATACCAAGGGTTATAGCTGACCCACTAACGATGTTTAGAAAGTACTTAATATATAAGAGAGTAAGGTAAACTTAATGAATTGTGCCAGCATGTTTAAACTTATAACCTCCCATATTAAGATTATTGTGAGCCCCGCCGTAGCTCAGCGGCAGAGCGCCCGGCTGTAGTCAGCCCTGGGGGGTACAACAATCCTCGAAAGCCCCCCAGGTAGAAACCGGGTGGTCGGGGGTTCGAATCCCCCCGGCGGGACCATACTACTTCTCTTAATTAAATAACGCTACTACCATTAATGATTATTAGTGGTTAAAGCCTTGACGTCGTGCATGAAAATCCTAAGTAAAGTAGGTATTGAACTATTATGGTCTGATAGTCTAGGTGCTAAGAGCTTCTCAATAGCTTTAAGTCTTTCACATACTAATATGAGTATAGTGATAGATCCTGGAGCGGCTGAGATGCAGCCATCTTATCCCTTACCTAAGAGTGTGAAAGCTAAGTTAAGGAGTGACGCGTTAAGGAGAATTGTTAACGCATGCATTAACGCTAAGGTTATAATAATTACTCATTATCATCACGACCACTACGTAAGAATCGACGATAAAACTGTAAATAACCCACATGCATGTTACGGCCAGGGAAAAATCTTAATAATGAAGAACCCAAACACCTACATTAATGAATCACAATGGGCTAGAGCTAGAACATTAATTGAGGGGATATTGTCACTTAGAGGGAAAAGGATCAAGGATTATACCATAAAGCCTGTAAAGAATATCGCTTTTGAAGACCCACTTAATGAACTACCACTAGCACTCTCTAGGGACTATGGGGACTATGCTAAGAGGAAGTCTGAGTTAATTGAGAGAGGACGTAAATGGTTTAGTAAATTAGTAAATGAATTGTGGTTAAAGAGGGAGTGGGTAAGCGATGACATATTACTAGATGACGGTACTAAAATCGTCTGGGGTGATGGCAAGACCTTCAGCTTCCAAGGTGTTGAGATAAAGATCCTTAAGCCTTGGTTCCATGGCGTTGAATATGATAGAACTGGCTGGGTTACACCAGTAATTATCAGGAAGGGAGGTTATACCATATTTTACTCTAGTGACATTATGGGTCCGATTATAGAAGACTATGCTGAGTTTATAATTAAGGAAAAGCCAGACATAATATTTCTTGATGGACCACCTACATATCTTTTTCCCTACATGTTTAATAGAATAAACTTAAGGAGGGCTATAGAAAATGTAATAGCAATTATAAAGTCTAAGCCTAGACTTATAATATATGATCATCACTTGCTTAGAGAAAGGAAATGGAGGGAGAGAATTAAGGAAGTATTTCATGAAGCTCGGAAGGAGCAGGTTGATGTACTTACTGTTGCTGAGTGTTTAGGTCGTAAGCCATTAATAGATACAATGTAATAGAGTACTTAAGGACAGAGACGGAAGAGTATGAGATGATGAGCCTCCTCTTTACTGAGCGATGATTGATAGGCAAGGTGCTGACTTAAGCGATAGCTAATTTTAAGGTATGAAGTACTTTAATATGAGTTTATGAGGGTTAATAATCATGTCCACTCTCTCCCTTAATGATGGTTGATTTAGTATCTTAAGAAGTAATTTATACTTAAGTGGTACTTTAAATGTACGTTCGACCTCTGATAACCTCCTTAGAAAATTTAGGTACTCACTATCATAGCCTCTTAGTACGGTCCTATCCGCTAAGTACTCACTAATCAATCTTACATGATGTAGGGCTCTAATCCCAAGTAAGAGTACTATTATTTCAAGTGCTAAGTTATTAATAATTGATAATGCAATTAGGATTGCACTCGATAATATAATGAGAGTAGTTAACGTAAATTTTAATGTTAAGCAGTGACCTAATTCATGCGCTAACACGTATTCTAAGTACTTTGTATTCAAACAATTAAGGCTTGACTTAATTAATTCATCAGTGAAGTAAACTACACACTTACCTCTAATCACATCGAGAGAACTTATAAATGAAGTAAGCCCCCTTAAATTAAATGATACTTTCCTTAATACAACATTTCTAATTAATCCATCGTATCCGTTACTTATGAAAACCTCCTTCACATGATTTAGTATGTTCCTTAATATGTCTTCACAGAATTCATAATCATACTTACTCTCTAAGAGCTATCCCCACCGTAATTTCTCTAAGATCCTTAATAATATTCTCTAGAGTTAACGTAGTCTACGTAATCTATTATTAACCTACTTATCATTATATTAGACCTTTTAAGATTCTCAACTAAATTTTCTAGGAACTCAATAAACTCCTCTACATTGGATTCTGTAATGATCATAGACTCATTAATTACTATTCTTAAAAAGCCCAACTCA
>CAZAMI010000013.1:0-17279 GCA_964486465.1 uncultured Desulfurococcaceae archaeon
AGCTCCAGTAACTCTCGAATAGAATCCCTGAGTTGTTATCTCTAGTACTGGATTCCTGACTGGTTCATCCTCTCTAACCTCACCATCCCTTATAATGTATGCTTCAAGACCAACATACCTCTGATTCCAACGTATATCATCTATATTCCACTCCATGAACGACTTTATGTAGACACCAAGTCTTATATCCTCGATTAATTCATTAAACTCCATGTTACCGGGTTTGAAGTAAGTATTACTCATCCTTATGATTGGCTCAGACTTATAATTCATAGCTCTAGCAGCACCATTGCTTCCAACACCGAAGATTTTACCTGTATGTCTATTGTGTAATGGTTCATTAATTATTCCTTTATAGTACAGGTATCTAGGTCTAGCTGGGACACCTTCATCATCATATAAGTAGTAGCCGTAACTACCAGGTATTGTGGGGTCTTCAACAATGGTTACTAACTCTGTCCCTATCCTATACTTACCTATCATCTCAGGCTTAACGAATGACTCACCAGCTTGAGCTGCCTCCCTCCCAAGTATTCTGTCAGCCTCCATAGGATGACCTGCTGATTCATGAACTATTAAGCCTACAACCTCGGGTCCTACTACTACGTCTATTTCATCCTTTGGTGGTTCCTTGCCTTTAACTAATACTCTCTCTAAGTTCTTAACTTCATCAACAATCTCCTCCTCAGGCTTCCATTCCTTGATTAGCTCAGAACCTCCTGAAGCTCCGTAGCTTAGGTATCTTTGGAGAGTTCCCTTCTGGGGATGTGCTAGTACGAAGTTTAGCATTATTGATAGTCTAGGTATGTACGATTTTATGTATGCACCATCACTATTAACTATAAATTTCTCCTGGATATGATCCCTAATAAAGAAGGCCGTAACAGCTACTTTAACCTCTCTTACCGTGTTAATTATTGATTTATGTATCTCTATGCCTAAGGTAACCCTATCCTCTATAGATAGCTCGCTAAGATCCTTCTTAGGTATTACATTATAAGATGCTCTACCAACTCTTTCCTCACTGAATGATATGGGCTTCCTCATCAGTTTTGCCAACGCCTTAGCTCTACTGACCGCTCTCTCAACTGTACTCCTTACTTCATCAATAGTTAGCATGTTCGTGGATGCGAACCCTAAAGCTCCATCAACTATCACTCTAATACCCATGCCTTCACTGACGTCTTTACCGAAACCTATGACATTTCCATTCCTTAAAGCAACTTCTGATACTTCATCACGCTGATACCTCACTTCCGCATAAGAAGCACCTAAGCTTAAGGCTTCGTCTAATGCCTTAAGTACTAAATCCTCATGTAGGACCATGTATACACCTAAGATCGGATTTAACGAAAAAATATTAATACTTTTTCATTGCCATGTAATACGCTAGCTTCAACTTAACATCAATTTTAGCAGGTATATTAACTATTGATTTATATTTCACTTTAGCATCAAGTATTCTGGTGGGTTCTTGCTACCCAAGTATTTCATTGATGTTAATGTAATAGTTTCTCCACCACCTATAGATTGTGTTATAGCATCAGCACTACTTGCTAGAGAACTTTTAACGGAAGGCTTAGAACCCATAATTATACTTAACAGTATCGACTCCCTTAGACACCTCCAAATATCGAATAACTATGTCTTAGTATGCTTAAGTACTGAGTTGAAGAAGGTATGTAAGGATTCTAAACCTTTAGTCATACTTGCTAATGGGCGATATAACGGTATATATAAGAGAGGTAAGGACTCATTAGAACCCGTGGATGAATACCCAGCTATGAGGTCAGTAACCAGGTTAATATCCAATGTATTGAAACTCAAGGTATCAGAAACGGAAGTACTTTCTTCTCTAGCTGAAGGTACTTTACCAGGCTTTACTTTAGATAACCTAAGTAAGGCGTCACTAATAGCTTTGATAAGACCTAGCTACTTCTTTAGGATTGTTGAATCCATTGAGAGAAGCGACTTAGAAGAACTAAGAATTATTATAGAGGAGCTTATTGATGAGTATAATAAGAATGAAACACGTTATGTTGCCGAAATAAAGGGTAGGGCGATTAAAGTTAAAGACTATACATTAGTTTATTATAATATACATAACTTAGAAAGAGTTTATGTGAGTGAAGTAATTGATGAATTGATTAAAGAGGGTCATGGCAAAATTATAGCCTTAGGTATAAAGAATGATAGAGTAACTAAACTAGAATTTATGGGGCTATCTAAAAACGAAGTCAGTAACTTAGTGAGGATATTTAATGATGTTATTGAAGATAGGATAGAAATTGATAATATAACTAAAGTATATATTAAATATCCATTCTTAAAGATTCAGGGGACAATAAAGTTACTTGTAGGTAGCATTAGTCAACATCTGTAGTATCATTTCTATTATGAACATAATTAGCTTTAATACTCTTTATAGGTTAAGATTAACTGATGTGGTACTTATGCCTAGGTATGTAGGTATTGCAGCATACTCCGGGCCTCCTTCTGACTCATTGAGGGAAGCTGCAATAGAGTTCATAGAAACTTTGTCTTTATGCATTGAACCACAGTCTGTAGTGCTTATAACAGGTGGTTATTGGGGCTTAATGAGAATTATCGTTGATGAGGCATTAAAGCTAGGATTCAAGGTTCTAATATTGCCACCCCTAGAGATGGAGGATGTCAGGTTTCCTCCAGACGCTATAGTTGTTAGAACAGGTACTTCATTTAGGATTAGAAGTGTATTTCTTGTTAGAACCTCTGAGGTACTTGTGGCACTAGGTGGTGCTTCGGGTACTATACAGGAAATCGTAACAGCTTACGCTGAAGGTGTACCTATCTACATATTAGGTATGACGGGATTACCTACCGACAAACTTACTGTGTTCTCCCCGTACATTGATGATAGGAAGACAAGTATAATTAAGGTAATTAATGATCCGAAGACTCTAGCTAGTGAGGTATGTAAGTATTTGAGGGAGCACCCTAGAGGTGACTAAAGTAATGGAGGCTGTATTGGCTGTAGATGTAGGTGCTACAAATCTCCGTGTAGCCTTATTTGACTTAGGCGGTAATGTTCTATATAAGGAAGTGATGAGAACTCCCACTACTGGTGATGATTATACCATAGCTAAGGAGATATATCGTATTGGTAGTAAGCTTTTAAATAAGGTAGGTAAAGCAAGATTGATTAGTGTGGGAATAGGCACTATAGGACCTTTAGACATTAGGAAAGGTGAAGTGATAAATGCTCCTAACAATCCTCTAAGGAGGTTTAAGCTTAAGGAACCACTAACAAGTATGTTTAATGTAAATACGTACGTAGTCAATGACTGTGTTGCTGCAGTATGGGGTGAATACTTAGTCGGTATCGGTAGGGGTCACTCAAACATCGTGTACATAACGTTGAGTACAGGCATCGGCGCTGGTGTTATAGTGAATAATAATCTACTTCTAGGTAAGGATGGTAATGCCCATGAGGTAGGACACATAGTTATTGATTTTAGACGTAGGATAAGGTGTGGTTGTGGAGGGTTAGGTCATTGGGAAGGCATAGCTTCAGGTTCAGCAATACCTCGTTACGCATTACTTAAGGCTAAGAAGTGGAAAGGTGAGGATACTGCCGCCTTAAGGAAGGCATTAACAGGTCTGTTAAGACCTGAGGATTTATTCAGCTTTTGGAGGGGTGGCGATACATTTGCACATAATATTGTAAAAGATTTAATTAAGGTTAATGCAGCGGGTATAGCTTCAGTAATCAATGTTTATGATCCTGAAGTAGTGAGTATTGGAGGTAGTATAGCACTTAAGAATCCTGACTTTATGAGGTTAATATTCAAGAATGTTAAGAGATACGTAACTAATAGAATGCCTAAACTAGCATTAACACCGCTAGGTGATGATGCTGTACTCATAGGTGCTGCATACATAGCTATGAAACCTCCCAAGGAATTATTAGAATTACAAGGTAGCTCTTAATTATTAATCATTAATAGTTAGCTTCAAAAGGCTTGTATTAATATTGTTTGGGTGCTCTTGTGGAGGGTAGGAGTGCCATACCGATTAAGCGTTGGGATCCATCAATAGAGCTTGAGCTACTAAAGCTCTGGGATAAGGAGCAGCTCTATAAGGAAGTTGTAGACTTCAGAAGGGACGAAAATTACGTCGTAATAGACACTCCACCTCCATATCCGTCAGGTAGGTGGGGTGTTGCTCAAGCTGCTCACTATGCTCAAATAGATATGGTTGCTAGAGCATTTAGACTTCTAGGTTACAAAGTACTAGTACCATTCTATGCTGATAGGAACGGCTTACCCGCTGAGGTTACTGTTGAGAAGGAGTACGGTATCTCAGCACATGAGATAGCTAAGACACCTGAAGGTAGGGAGAAATTCCTCAAAATGGTTAAGGAGGTACTGGATGAGTATGAAAAAGACTTAGTTAATGTATGGAGGAGGATGGGGTGCTCCTTCGAGTACTGGAGAGACGGTACAGACTCGCCAAATTATAGAAGGATAACTCAAGCAACTTTCATTGAGTTATGGAGGAAGGGCCTAATATATGAGTCGTATAAGCCTGTCATGTGGTGTCCTAGATGTGGTACTACCTTAGCTGAAGCTGAGATAGAGTTCATTAAGGTTAAGAGGAAGCTTTACTACATAAAGTTTAAAGTTAAGGAGACAGGGGAGGACATCGTAATAGCTACTACAAGACCTGAACTTCTTAAGGCATGCGGTGCAGTGATCTACAATCCCAGAGATGAGAGGTACAAATACTTAAGAGGAAAGCATGCGATCATACCTATATACGATGATGAAGTACCCATCATGGAGCACGAGTTCGCTAAGCCTGAGTTCGGTACTGGTTTAGTAATGATGTGCTCCTACGGAGACACAAAGGATGTATGGTTCTTTAGGGAAACAAACCTTAAACCGAGAATATTGATAAATCCTGATGGAACTATGAATGAAGAAGCAGGTTTCCTTAAGGGGTTAAAGATAGATGAAGCTAGAGAGGTTATTGCTAAGAAGCTTAAGGATAAGGGTTACTTAGTTAGAGTTGAGGAATACGAGGGTGAGATACCTGTATGCTGGAGGTGTAAGACACCCATAGAGTTCATACATACTAAGGAGTACTTCCTTAAGCAGTTGGACTTTAAGGATGAAGTCTTGGAGGTTGCTAATAAGATGATATTTAGACCTTTAGAACATAAGAAGAAACTTGAGGACTGGGTTACGTCCTTAGCTATGGATTGGCCAATATCAAGGACTAGATATTACGGTACTGAGGTACCTATCTGGAAGTGTAAGAGATGTGGCTATGTAATACTTCCAGAACCCGGTAAGTACATAAGGCCATGGAAAGATCCGCCACCAGTAAATTCCTGTCCTAATTGTGGTGCTCCTAAGGATGAGATAGTAGGTGAGACCAGGACTTTTGATACGTGGTTTGACTCATCAATAAGTGTTCTTTACGTGACTAAATGGCTTGATGACAGAGAAGCAGCATTAAAAGCTCTTGAGCGTGCTTTAAGACCTCAAGGCTATGATATCATAAGAACGTGGCTATATTACAGCGTACTCAGGGTATGGCTACTAACAGGTAAGCCGCCATTTAAGTGGGTTAGGATTACGGGTATGGGCTTGGATGAAAAGGGTAGAGCTATGCATAAATCGCTAGGTAACGTCATATACCCTGAACCTTACCTTGAAAAGTATGGTGCAGATGCATTCAGATACTGGGCTGCAGCTTCAGGTAAGCTTGGTAGTGACTATAGATGGTCATTAAACTTAGTCAAGACAGGATTAATGTTCTGTACTAAGCTTATAAACATAGCTAGATTCATCACATCCTTCAGAGAGCCAAAGAGTAGTGATTATAGACTTAGGGAGTTAGATAAGGCAATGCTTAAGTATGCATCAAGAATCGCTAAAGAAGTTATTGAGTCCTACAAAGAACTTGACGTATTCGAGCCAATACATAAGCTATATGACTTAGCATGGAATATCTTCGCTTCAAACTACCTAGAAACAGTGAAGCCCAGGATTTACGGTAAGGGAGAATTTAGTGGTGAGGAAGTGAAGGGTGCCATACACACGCTCTATAGAGTCTTTAGGTTAATAATTAAGTTGTTATCACCAATAATGCCATTCGTAACAGACTACATATGGCGGCACATGAACTCTGGAACTAGCGTTCATAGGGAGAGAGTAAGAGAGGAGGAATTAGGAATCACTGAAGGTAGGGAAGAGCTAATAGATCTTCTAGTTAAGGTGAATTCAGCTGTATGGAAGCTGAAGAAGAGGTTAAACATCAGATTTGCTGATGAGTTGAGAGCTATACTATACATACCTGAGGAGGGTCGAGACATAGCTGAAGATGTTAAGGTACTGCATAGAGTAGTTGATGTAAAGATAGGCAAGCCATCTGAGTGGGATGAGGACTTAGGTAACGGAATATACGTAAAATACGTTAAGGAGGCTAAGTAGTCCAGGTTTAAAGGATGAGATTACAAGGTAATTGCGGAGAATACGGATGCTGGGTTGGTGAGCTAGCTCAGGGATGTAAGCTATGTAAGAAGGGCCTTAAATCTGTTCTCTTCATTACAGGTCTATGCTTAGAGCATTGCTACTACTGCCCTATATCATTTGAGAGACGAGGTAAGGACGTAACATTAATAAATGACTTACGAGTTAGGGATGATACAGACATATTACTTGAGGTACTATCGTCTAGATCAAGAGGCATAGGTATAACAGGCGGCGACCCATTACTTAAATTTGATAAATTAATAAGGTATATTAAACTCTTAAAGGAATTCTTTGGGAAGGAATTTCACATACACCTATACACTACAGGTTTAACACTTAACGATGAAAGACTAAATAGGTTAGTAGATGCCGGGCTAGATGAGATAAGGTTCCACATAACCAGTAATCACTCCTGGCAAGCATTAGAGAGAGCCTTGGATTACTCTATAGACGTGGGTATAGAGAACCCTGTGATCCCTGATGATTTTGATAGATTAAAGGAGATAATACTTAAGGGATTTAAATTAGGGGTTAAGTTCATAAACATGAATGAATTAGAGTTTAGTGAGAGTAACTATGATAAGCTATTAATGAGGGGTATGAGGTCTAGGTCAGATAGTGTTGGTGCTATAGGGTCTGAGGATACAGCATTAAGAATTATGGAGTGGATCATCGATGAAGGTATCAATATAAACCTACATTATTGTCCGGCAAGGTTTAAGGATAAGTACCAGTTTAGATTAAGGTTAAGTTTAAGGGCTAAAACTACGTTAAGGACGTATGAAACTCTTAGCGATAGCTTAGTTAAATGGGCTGAAATAATCGAATGTCCTAAAGAAATAATTAGTATGTTAGTGAGTTATGGTATAGCGTTTAAGGTAGGCAGAACTTTAGTAACTAATGTAGATGTAGCTAAGAGTTTACCATGTAGATATAGAATTATTGAGGCATACCCCTTATCTCCAAGAAGAATTCTCAATATTTATTGAGGGAGTTAAAGACTTAAATTAATGAATCTTAAATAATTTTATGGTGGTTTCTTGAGAGACATTACAGCAATAATACTTACTGGAGGCTTCGCTACAAGGTTAAGACCGTTAACACTAACACGTCCTAAGGCATTACTACCTATACTTGATAAGCCCCTACTAGATTGGATTATTGAGTCTTTAGCTAAGTCAGACATTAAGGATATAATACTATCGGTAAGGTACTTAGCTAATATGATAAAGGGCAGATACGGTGATGGATCTTCATTTAATGTTAAGATAGATTATGCTGAAGAAGTTAAACCATTAGGTGATGCAGGCCCTATTCCCGTTATAGCATCTAAATATAGCTTAGATGGGACGTTCGTTATAATGTATGGCGACATATTTACTGATATAGAGTTACGTAAGGTTATAGAATTCCATAAGTCTAGAGGTAGCATTGCAACATTGGTATTAACGAGGGTTGAGGATCCATCAAGATACGGTGTTGCTGTAATTGATGAAGAATTTAGAATTAAAGAGTTTGTTGAAAAACCACCTAAAGCTAAGGCTAAATCAAATCTAGTTAACGCAGGTATATATGTATTCGAGCCCGAAGTACTTAAGTACTTCCCGGAAAGAGCTCCTTCAAAGCTCTCTAAAGATGTTATACCTAAACTCGTTAGTGAAGGTTTAATATATGGTTATGTATATGAAGGTATATGGTCAGATATAGGAGTACCTAGCGATTATAAGAGAGCTAATTTTGAGGCATTACTTCACTTCTATCCCAAGGGCTATGTAAGTAAGGACGCTGAGATATCACCTGATGTGGAGCTAGAACAGCCTGTCTATATAGGTGATAACGTAACTATTGATAAAGGATCTAAGGTTGGACCACTAACAGTTATAGGTAGGAAGTCACGTATAGGACCTCAAACACGAATATATAAATCGATATTGCTGGATGGAGTCGTCGTTGAAGGTTCATCATTAATCGAGGGTAGTATTGTTGGTAGGGCTACATACATAGGTAAGTGGGTTAGGGTATGCGATGGTAGTGTTTTAGGTGATGAAGTCACGATAGATGATGAGGTACTCATAGCTAGGAACGTAATAATATTGCCTTACAAGGAAATAAGTGATAGTATATTAAGAGAGGGTTCAGTCATACTCTAACTTACTTCTCAATAACTTTAAACCTCATCTTATATACTTCTGATAAATAGTACTTCAACCAAGCAGCACTAAACTTTTTAGACTTCCTAACGTGAATACTGATCTCATCACCACTATTTATTAACCTCATTACCTTAATCCCTAAGTACTCAAAGAATTCCTTTAACTCACGTTCATTTGGTTCATAGAACTTCGTGCCGCACGGACCAAAACCACATAATCTACAGCCCATACCGTGCGATAATATGTTTGCTGCACATGCTGACTGCATAACCTCCATACCAAGTTTTCTTGCGTATTCATCCACTCTCAATTTAATGTCTGATGTTGATATGGGTACCTGATCATTTGCACTTCTAGGTTTCCTTGTTAGTCTATTAATTATTGCATTAATACTTATACCTGATTCCCTCAATCGATTAAGTATGCCTTGAGTAACCCTTAAGGAACCCGTAACAACACCTTTAATACCATGACTTAACGCAAGTTTTAAAATATTTACATATTCTCTATCCGTAATGCCGGGTATTATAGGTCTTAGGAATAGGTCAACTCTTAAGCCAAGATTAAAAGCCATCTTAGCTCCTCTAAGTCTTAAGAGTGGATCAGGTGCTCTAGGTTCTAAGATTTTACTTTTATTTATACTAATTATTGATATCAGAATGCTTATTCTTGGTTCGTAATCCTTAAGCTCCTTAGCTATATCCTCACTTATGACTTCCTTTGTACTAATTTGTGTTGGTAGCCTTAGCCATTTCCACACATCCTTTATGTAGCTTAACGTTTTATTTACTAGTTTAGGTAGTAATGGTTCAGTCACGGATCCATAAGCTGCTAAAGTCCTTTCAGGTATTACATAGGGGTTGCTAGATAATGCATAAACAAGTTCTAAACTATTTAATGGATATGGTTTAACATCAGTTGAGGGAAATCCCATATCGGGTACGTAACAGTATATACACCCAAACACGCATCCATGCCCAGGATGTATTGTTATACCGCATGGTCTAGGTCTTCTCTTTGAGTGAGGATCTCTTAACGCCTTCCTCTTAGAACTCTCACTAAGTATAGCACCTACTTCTTCACGTATCTTAATCTTTAATTCATAAAGTCTTATCGCCTCATTAGATTCTACCATGATTTTCACTAAATGATCGCTATGATTATTTAAATAGCTATCCTTTTATACTTCAATTAACTCTCTATTTGGGGCTCTTCCATGAGGTTGAAGCCACCAATAATTTTAGTACATGGTGGTGCGGGTTCCTGGCGTTCATTAGATTTAATTAAGAAGGTACATGAAGTTCTTGAGAAAGCAGTTAGTGAAGGCTTCAAGATTTTAAGGAATGCTTCCGCTTTAGAGGCTGTTGTTGAAGCGGTTAAAGTAATGGAGGATTCAGGAATACTCAATGCCGGGTTGGGAAGCGTAACTGATATCCTCGGAGGTATAGGTATGGATGCTGGAATAATGACTTCAGACGGTAGGATCGGAGCTGTAGCTAATGTAAGCTATCCCCGAAATCCTATACTACTAGCTAAGTATGTCATGGAGTACACAGATCACGTATTAATAGTTGGTGAGGGTGCTAATGAATTAGCTAAGAGGTTAGGTCTAGAAAAGCATCCAGGACCTATCGAACGTGTAAGGAAGCGTTACGAAGAACTCTTAAGGGAGGCATTAAGAGGTAAGCCACCATCATGGTTTAAGCGTAGTTATGAGGTGGCACGTAAGTTATGGAGCTTAGGAGATACCGTAGGTGCTGTTGCATTGGATAGTAATGGTATGTTAGCAGCTGCCGTAAGTACTGGAGGTGTCATCATGAAGTTACCGGGCCGTGTAGGTGATTCAGCAATACCTGGTGCTGGCTTTTATGCATCGAGAAGTGCAGCAGCAGTAGCTACAGGTATAGGTGAGACAATAATAAAGAGCTTCCTAACGCTCCATGCCATCATGCTCGTTGAGGATGGTTTAAATGCTGCTGAAGCGGCTAAGAAGGTTATAGAGGACCACACAAGAATTCACGGAAAGGATACCGCAGGCATCATAGTAGTGGATAGTAAGGGCTTCATAGGTGCGTCATTTAACACTATAGCTATGCCTTGGGCGGCTCTATCATCCGACGGTAAGATCCTACTGGGGGGTCATGAGGGTCTTACTCAGTAAGTAGTACCCATGTCTTCTTTGATGCATCAAAGTATGCTTGAGCACTTTTACTTAAAGCTTTAAGTAATGCTAAACCCTCCCTACCTAATATCTTAGCTATTTCAGCCTCATTTGTTGTTCTAATAGTTTTTAACTTATCCTTAAATTCACTCCAGAATTCAGGATCAACAGCTACCCTCTCATTAAGTAGTTCAAGAACTACCGCACCATCTCTCTTCAATCTCTCAAAGAATGCATCCCTATTCTTTATCTTTGAAGCGATATCATATTCAAACATTACTTTCTGCTCCTTAAGTATCTCAACAGCTGACCTTCTAACACGTTCCCTACCCCTCTCCTTAGCATATGGTGGTGTGGGCGGCACTACCTCAGCCCTCATCTCCCTTAACTTCTTAATCTCCTCTTCTAATGCAGTAACTTTCTCACTGAGTGTCTCAAGAATTTCTATCATATCGCCCATCCTTCTAGCTAACATGTCAACCTTAGCACTGTAAGGATTCAGTATGTCTTGGATTGTACGCTGTAACCTAATTATATCATCCTTACTTATACCTTGAGGTACGCCCTCAACAGCTCTAGTTACTTGTGGTTTCTCAACCTTACCACTCACGACATCGATTATGAATGATCTTAAGGCCTCCTCAGGCGGTAGATTAGAGTACTTCTTCATCACCTTCTCCAGTACTTCGTAAGGTATGTTAACTATTAATCTAGGCACGAATACTACCCATATATTCTTCGTATCAATCCTTAAGAGTTAAGCCTCTCAAACTATAGTATAAACGGTTGATGAGACTCACGGTAACTGAGGCGTGATGAACCATCCCCCTTCACTGACCTGCTAGTCATTAATTTACTCCATTCATTAATGATGGCACTACCCTCTATAAGAATTGTATTAAGTCTTAATGCTATCTTCCTAGCTTCATCAACATCTAAAGCCCCACCCTCCTTCAACATTTCAACAATTACTAAACTAGGCCTTAAGCCAACTAATTGAGTAAGAGCTATCGATAATTCCGTGTGGCCCTTCCTCTCGTTTAAGCTCCTACCTAACAATATAGGTACGTGCCCCGGTGAGACAAACTCTTCGTAGAATTTCCTCCTAGCTTTTTCCACCTCTCCCTCAAGGACTAACTCAACAACCTTATCTAACTCCCTTATGGTTTTAGCTCTATCAGTATCTCGTATGCCTGTCTCAACATCTACATGATTAACCCATAAACTAAAGTTTGGTGGATCTCCATACTTCAGCCTCTTCCTACTTAATTCTTCATAGCCTGAGGATCTTAGTATGTCCTCCATGTATTTAAGCCCTAAAATCTCACCTACGCTTCTAGGCATTACATAGCATATGAGTCCACCTGCTAGGTTCCTCATCATAGCTACGTGCTTAGGAGTTACCTTAGGTGCGTAGAATACCATATCAACCTCATTCTCACGCCTTCTATCATCATATATCAATACAGGCTTTCCATCAAGTAATTTCTTCATAGCCTCCTTAATTACTCTCATATCATTAACACCTAACCCTCTTACTCACTACGTATAACTAGTTTAATGTGTTTATACCTTAATGCGGTACCTTAAGATTACGTAAATAGCGAGTAATATAATGCCAGTCATGATTAATAACATTCCTTTTGACTTCCTAACAGCTTCTTCACTAAACCTAATAGGTGTAACATTAAGTGCTGGAGTTGGAGTTGTTCTTTTCACGGTAGTACGTTCTTTAATGGAGGTTGCCATACTCTTAGTGAAGTATGGTTTAGCTATTATTAATAGGTTAATAACCTTTTGTTGAATGGGTAATCTAAGCTTCAATACATGCTTACTTAATCGAACACCATCAATTACCATATAGCTTACATTGCTTAATACACATGGCTTAACTAATGTTGAAGTGATAAGAAAAGCCTTACCACTTAAGTCAACAGCTGACATACCTTCATTCGTGCTTACTAATGCTATAACTGATTTATTTAATGATATTGTCCTACAAGAATTTCCACTCATGTTAATTAATAGTAATTTACTTAGATCATTAAAGCGTAACAAAGCAGTAATTATGCCCCCACTTATTAAGTTAATAAAGGATAGTTCACTCACGGATCTCCCTAACATCACAGTAAAGGAAATAAGTAATTGGTTAGAGATATTGAAATATTTCAATGTAAATAAATTATTATTAATAATTCCTAATAGTAATGAACCATCATAGTGAGATATGACTATAGGTCTAGATGTAATAGTGCACTCAGGGCATGGAATGCTGAATGTGTTGTAGTACATGACACCGCTATTAAAATTCTTGCTATATTCCAGTAAGGATACTTTAATGTTATTTTCTAATGCATTAACGTGATAGTTGACTAAATATACTTTATTCCTGTATTTAACTATCCTTACCAAGTATATGTCTTTGATTAGGCTTATATTCATCAAATCCGTTGTTAAGTTCATTACATCATTTAGTGTTAAGTGTCCGTAAAACCCATGTTTCGTGCTATTAACTTGAACTATACCAGCAAATAATATTAAACCATTAGATCGTGCTATGAGATCATTTATTGAACCACTAGTGTTTAATGTTATTATCTTCATGGCTACCTCATGAACGCCTAAGCCATAGGTATTAACATCTCTAATTAATCCAATGAATGGTTTACCATTACATGATCCGGCAAGTATAAGTACCTTATTAGGATTGGAGATGTATGTGACGCTGCTGAAACTTATGTTTAGCTCTTCTTCAAGCTTTGGTACTATGGTGTAGAATGTCTTGTTTGATATCATAACAACCCTCAGTGGAAGTACAAATACATGTATATTGTTAAGGTCTATGAAGTCTCTAACAGTGAACTCTTCAGCTATCTTACTTAAAGTTGGAGTACTATAATAAAGTGATGGTGGATTACTATTCACTAAGACTAAGTTAAGGAGTATGGCAAGTATGAGTAATGTTAGTAATCCTTCCTTCATCTCTCAAACTCAACCTTCCTAGGATTTCCATATCTTTTAACTATATCAACTAATCTCGTTAGATTCCTCGTGTAGAATCTATACCTTACCTTGACTCTACCCCTACTCATCACTATATCCATGAACTTCCTCCTATTATTTACCCTAATGGAGTACTTATCGTTAAGCGGGAACTTTATCGTTATACCTGTACCTACGATACCTCTATCATATACTTCATATTTAGTTACTACCTGAACTATCTCCCTTAAGGATCTCTGTGTGAGTCTATTGATTATCATGAATGCTGCGTAGGGTGTTTCATATCCTGCTAAAAATACTAAAACCTTAGTTAGTATGTCGGCACCCTCAGCTGATGCTACGGATCTCGCATACCCGAAGTAGAGAGGGTACCAGGCGAAGAGCACTATAAGGGATAGGAAGGATATCATTGTAGCCTTAAACATAGGTTTTAACTCACTAATCGCTTGAGTATCAGTACTTTGAATAGCCATGACGTCTTTAGAGTCCATTGAGAAAAGCCTTCTACCCTCCTTAATTTCCTTAACCTCCTTACCCACTATATGTTTAAGTTGAGTTCTCATAGTTATAGCTGTAAATATCACCATGGCCACAATAAATATTATGAATGTATAGTTGAGATATTGAGGGTAAAAAACGTTAAGAATTACTAATAAGATTATCATTGATTGACCGTAAGCTATTGTTAAAGCGTATTGCTTCCTACCCATCTGATAGGCCAATGAACTACCCCAAGAGGTTATCACACCAAGCTTGATAAATGCTTAGCTACTTAAGACTTATTAAAGAAATTATAAGTAATTCAGCACTAGAGAATTGGTGATTAACACGCCGATATATACTAAGCAGGGAGATAATGGTAGATCATACATACCTGCATTTAGGGATGTAAAAGTATCTAAAAGCCATATAGTATTTGAGGTTATAGGTACTATAGATGAACTAAACTCGTTCATAGGTCTTGCTAGGTCGAAGTTAAGGCAGCATAGAGAGTTACTGAACTTATGTGAGGAATTAAGAAGGATACAAACTAGTCTATTTAAAATTGGGGCATTAATAGCTAAGGCAAAAACAATAAGTGAATGCATAGATGAAAGTGAGAGTAAGTGGATCGAGAATAAGATAGATCATTACTCAAGCATGGTGTTTACAAACACATTCATTTTGCCAGGAGGGCATGAGGCAGCATCAATACTCCATATTGCTCGAACTATTTGTAGGAGGTTAGAAAGGAGAATTGTAGCATTAAGCGAGAATGTACCAACCCTCGTATGTGGCAATATTATTAGATACATCAATAGGTTAAGTGATTATCTTTACGTCGTAGCTCTCTACGTAAATAAAGTGTTAGGTGTCGAAGAGGAGGAAGTTAAGGTTTAATTTAAATATGGTGTATTAAAATGAGCTTTATTGTTTAATTTACGTAACTATAGCATCAAGACAGTCTGCTTCAATGCATTCACGAATTTCTATTGCTATTCTTCTACCCATGCTGATGGGTCTCCCGAAATACAGTTTACTGTATTGACTACCAATACCCATGTATATATTTGTCCCACCACCAATTCTTAAAGCTACATCAAATACTACGATGTCAAGGTCCGGTGTAACCATGAGCTGCAAAGTGAAGGGGCCCATCACACCAGGAGGTTCAATTCTCTTTGTAGCATCAACGAAGGACTCTCCAATATCAAATAACTTACCTAGCATTCTCTCTCTTATTGTTGCTGCTTCATGACCTATCTCAACCATCTCAATACCTAAAACCTTATTAACCTCCAATTGTACATCAGCAGGCATTCTTAGGAAGCCATCAAGATTTGTTTGGATTCTTCTATCTATGCTTAATAACTCTAACCTCCTCCTAGCAATACTATAGAAGTAATTAACATTGAAGTGAGCACCTATAATTAACTCCTCTATGGAGGCTTTAGGTAGGTCATCCTCACGAACTATGCCTTTATTAACTAAGTCCCTGAATTTCCTCCAAAAGTCGTCACGATCTACAGCAATGAAGAATCCTCTTTCAACTCTCTTCCTTGCATGAGGCATCTTAACCATGACTGGTCTATCAATTTCATCAGGGTTAGCGAAGGTCTTAGGTCTCCTAATTCCCGCCTCATCAAGTAATTTATAGTAATTCTTATCGCCAGTCCTCTCCTCATACCTTAGTAAGTACCTATTACCAAATATAGGTACCGGAAACCTCTTTTCTATATTATCATAGCCAACATAAACAGAGAAACTTCTATTAGGTACGAATATAGCGTTAAGCTTCTTCAACTTAGCTATGACATCGCTCCTTAAGACATCAGCAAATCTATCAAGTATTATTGGTGCATCAACAACTCTGTCAAATCTTAAGTAGGGTTTCTCCCTACCCTTCTGGCATATCGCGATGGTGCTAAAGCCTTCGTCTTTAGCACCATCAAATACGTCTAGAGCTGAGTGACTAGCTATAGTCGCGATCGATATCTTCTTAATATCTCTTGGGTAACCACTAATTAATTCCTTAATTAATTTAATACTCAATCATATCACCTGTAAATGTTTTAATATATATCTTACCCTTACCTAAACGTACATCCCCTAAAACCCATGATTTTAAACCGTATTTTGAGGTTAAACTCATAAATTCCTCAACACAATCTCCAGGTGCTGTAACAACCATTCCTATACCCATGTTGAAGACTCTATACATCTCGCTTAGTGGCACATTACCTAGTTTAGCTATTAATTTGAATATAGGCTTTGGTTCAGGCATTTTTAGGGTTATGTCAAATGAATTATTAAGTATTCTCCTTAATTTTGTGAATGCACCACCAGTTATGTGTGTTGCTGATGATATCAATCCCTTACTTAGCGCATCAAGTATTAAGTTGGAGTATATAGCTGTTGATTTACTTACCTCCTCACTAACATCTATACCTTCTAATCTCACATTATAACTACCTAATTTACTCTCAACAATCTTCCTAAGTAATGTATAACCGTTGGCGTGAAGACCCCAACTCTCTATACCTATGGCTACATGACCATTTAGATCTCTTTTTGGTATGTCATATAGTCTCTCAGCCATAACGAAACATGCAGCATCAACACCACTAACTAGGTCAGGCATGATGGCTGTTTCACCACCTACTATAGCCACATTACTCACTCTGGACGCCTCAATAATACCACTAATTACTCTATTGAATACCTCCTCATTGCTTTCAGGAAGTACTATGTAGTCAAGTAGAGCTAATGGTTTAGCACCAACACATACCACGTCGTTAACATTCATAGCTACACAGTCCCAACCTATAACCTCAAGCTTATTCAACTTCTGGAGAACCAATGTTTTAGTTCCAACGCCATCCACATGGAGAACTATCTCCTTATCCTTATACGTTATTGAAGATGCATAACCACTTAGATCTTTAACATTAATGCTTAACT
>CAZAMI010000014.1:0-17247 GCA_964486465.1 uncultured Desulfurococcaceae archaeon
CCTGAATAGATCCTCAACATAGATAGGCTTCTCAACTTTAGGTACGTCAATAGCTGTTGGTATCACGTAATCTGTTAGATCAGGATTAACTATTCTGCCTTTCTCATCAAATACTAACTGCTCCATCAATACGTAACCAGTACCTTGAGCAACAGCACCTTCAATCTGTCCCTCAACCTGTGTTGGATTAATTATTCTACCAGCTGCTAATGCGGGCCATACCCTAGTTACTCTTACCTTTCCCGTATAGGTATCAACAAGTACTTCAGCTATAACTGCTACATAACTATATGCTGGATAAGCATATCCTTGACCAACTCTATCATCGAATTTACCTTTAGGTAGGAAGAAGTATCCTGTTGCTGACATCTCAACTCCTCTTGAGTATGCCTCCTTGATTAAGTCCTCCCATCTTATGTATCTATCCTCTCTACCCTTAACGTAAGCCTTACCATCTCTAATTATTATGTCGGATGGTGACGCACCTAATAATTCAGCTGCTAACTTATTTAGTCTCTCCCTTAATCTAGCAGCTGCTACTAGGACACCTATAGCACCTATACTAGTACCTCTTGAAGCATGAGTTGCTCCAGTATCTGGTGCATCTGTAGTTCCGAACGTAATTCTAATCTTCTCTAGTGGTACGCCAAGTACTTCACTAACTATTTGCCTATGTGATGAATTCGGTGATCCCTGGCCTATCTCAACTATGCCTGTCCTCACAGTTACTGAACCATCCTTCTCTATCGTTATAACAGCATTAGACCAGTCAGGAACACCTCTACTAGTACTTATACCGTGCCAAGCAACACCTATACCAATACCTCTTCTATACCTGCCCTTCTCCTTACCGTATTCCATGTACTTCCTCTTCCAATTAGCTACCTTAGCTAATTTTTCAACAGCTTCAGCTATACCTACTGATTCTTCTAGTAGCTGATTAGTTATGGTTCTTGAACCAGGTCTTAACATGTTCTTTAATCTAAACTCTACTGGATCCATACCTAGCTTCTTAGCTAGTTCATCCATTTGTGCCTCAGCAGCGAACTGAACTGATGGATTACCGAAACCTCTGAATGAACCTTGAGGCACCTTATTAGTGTACACGCAGTATCCATCAACTTTAGCATGAGGTACCTCATAAGGTCCTGAAGCATGTACTGATGCTCTCCAAAGGATAAATGGACCTCTATTAGCATATGCACCAGTGTCATGTATTATTGTTACATCTATTGCCATTAATTTACCATCCTTCGTAGCACCTGATTTGTACTTAATTATCGTTGCCTCTCTCTTTGGATGAATCATCATAGATTCTTCACGTGTATACATTAGGAATGTTGGTTTACCAGTAATGTAGGTAGCTAATGCTGCTTTAGCTGCTACTAAAGGTCCCTCATCATCTTTACCACCAAAACCGCCTCCCAAGTATGGTACTACAATTTTAACATAGCTTGCTGGTATACCTAGAACCCTTGCCGTAATTGCTTGAGCTAAGTGAGGATGTTGTGCTGCAGTTATGATCGTTATTCTATTATCAAGTCCAGGTATCGCTAATGCAGCCTCAGGCTCAAGATATAGATGTTCCTGGTGATGGGTTCTATATTCATTCTCCACTACTACATCGGATTTAGCAAAGCCTTCCTCCACATTACCTTTCCTTATTCTAGTCCTAAATGCTATATTATTACCCATTTCATCATGTATTAGTACATCACTTCTCCTCATCGCTTCAAGAGGATCTAATAATGCTGGTAGTGGTTCGTACTCCACATTGACGAGTTCTGAAGCGTCAAAGGCTTTATCGAAGTCATCAGCAACGACTAAGGCTACGGTTTCACCGTAATATCTAACCTTGCCACTAGCAAGTAATGGTTGATCAGGTAAGGCATAACCAACCTGATTTTCACCAGGTATGTCATCAGCTGTTATGACAGCCCTAACTCCAGGTAGCTTTAACGCTTCATCCCTAATTATCTTCTTAATTCTAGCATGTGGTTCGGTACTTAATACCTGTTTAATGAATAATACTCCTCTCTCGTAATAGTCCTCGACGAACTTAGCTCTACCTAACGCCTTATCTAGTGCATCAGCTCTCTCAATGCCCTTACCAACAACTATGAACTCTTTAGCTCTAAGCCACTTCTCTATAAGGGTGTATGGATCCTCTACAACACCCATGACAACACCTCTTTCCTAGCCCTACACTTACATTAAGAGTACTCAAGTAGGGTAATTTAAGTTTCAATTCCCAGATAATTACATCTATAAATCATTAATACTGTACCTACCTCAGGAATTTCGTCATGTTTTGAGCTTGTTCATAATGGTTTATAATTGCTTATTAATACTCTATACATGTTCCACACGTAGTATTGGGGTTTGAGTTATGCCCCGGGAGCTATTAATAAATAGGAATTACGACTACATAAGTGTTTTAAAGAGTAGGATACCCAAGGAAATGTTAGAGAAGTTATTAAGGATAAGGGATCCAGAACTCCATAGATGGATTGCTGACATTATAGTTGTTGCTAATCCTGATAGGGTCTTTTTAATTACAAGTGAGGAAGATTTTGATTTTGTACGTAAACTGGCTTTAAAGAATAAGGAGGAACTACCGACAATACATCTTAACCATACTGTACATTTCGATGGCCCTAAAGACTTAGCTAGAGATCGTAAGAATACAAAGATACTACTTCCTGGGGGTCAGAAAATACCATACATTAATACGTTAGACCGTGAGGAAGGCCTAAAGGAGATTAAGGAAATCTTGCCAGGTATGATGAAAGGTAAGGTCATGTTTGTAGGTTTCTACTGTTTCGGTCCGAAGAAATCACCATTTACAATGCATGCTGTCCAAGTGACTGACTCCGCCTATGTTGCTCATAATGAAAATATATTGTATAGGGTATGTTACGACGAGTTCGTGGAGAGAGCACCAAACCTCGAGTATGCGCGTTTTCTTCACTCAGCAGGTGAGCGTGATGAAAATGGGTGGGCTAAGAACATAAATAAGAGGAGGATTTACATAGACCTACATGACTATACGGTCTACTCAGTAAACACTCAGTATGGCGGTAACACTATAGGTCTCAAGAAGCTCATGTTTAGATTATGCATCTATAAGGGTTACCGGGAGGGTTGGCTATGTGAGCATATGTTCATAGCCGGCGTAAAAGGTCCTGGCGATAGGATAACGTACTTCACGGGCGCATTTCCTGCCGGTTGTGGTAAAACTTCAACAACATTCACATCAGATACCATAGTTGGTGACGACTTAGCTATAATTAAGGAAGTAGACGGAATAGCGAGGGGGGTCAATCCTGAGATAGGAATGTTCGGAATAATAGACGGTGTTAATCCTGTTGATGATCCTCAACTATATGAAATGCTCATAAATCCTGAACATGAAATAATATTCTCAAATGTGTTACTAACTGATGAAGGTAGGGTTTGGTGGAATGGTAAGGCTGAGGAACCTAAACCGGGCATAAACTATGCTGGTCGTTGGTGGCCGGGCAAGAAGGATGAGAGTGGGAGGGAAGTGAGACCTTCACATCCAAATGCTAGATTCACAATCTCACTAAGGTACCTTAGAAACCTAGACCCGCGTGTTGATGATCCTATGGGCGTACCCATAGGTGCTATGGTATTTGGTGGTAGAGATCCTGATACCTGGGTACCTGTTGAGGAGGCTTATGATTGGGTTCATGGGATAATAACAAAGGCAGCAGCCTTAGAATCAGAAAAGACAGCAGCTATACTTGAGAAAGCAGGTGTTAGGGAGTTCAACCCGTTCGCTATTCTAGATTTCCTCTCCGTCACTATAGGTAAGTTTATAGAGCTTCACCTAAGATTCGCTAAGAAGCTAAAAGTAGTACCGAAGATATTTAGCGTGAATTACTTCCTCAAAGACGAGAAGGGTAACTACTTAGCTGAGAAGGTTGATAAAAGGGTATGGCTTAAATGGATGGAGTTAAGAGTACATAATGAGATAGGAGCTATTAAGACACCTACAGGTCTCATACCAATATATGAAGACTTAGTCGATTTATTTAGAAAGCACCTAAATAAGGAATATCCTGAATGGTTATACGAGAAGGAATTCACGCTAAGAGTACCACAACATTTAGCTAAGATTGAGAGGATTTGGAGCATATATGAGAAGATACCTGATACACCGCCAATACTATTTGAGGTATTAAGAGAGCAGAAGGAGCGCTTGAAAGAGGCAAGGAACAGATGGGGTAATTACATTTCACCATTTAAGTTTGACAGAAAGTAACCTTAAACTTGAAACTAATATTTTTAAATACTTAATAAAAATATTCGAGTCAGTACTTTAATTCCCTCTTTACCCATATACCTACCGGTTTCTTACTAATTATTCTCCCATTTTCAGCAACTACAATACCCCTCACTACGGTATATTTGACCCTACCCTTAAGCTTCCAGCCTATGAATGGCGTAATAGGGTGTTTAGCATAAATATCTTCCTTCCTTAATACATATTCTTCATTAGGATCCACCATCACTAAGTCACCATCGCTACCAATACTTATTGTGCCCTTTCTCGGGAATAAATTGAAGAGTCTAGCTGGATTTTCACACATTAATTCAGGTATCTTAGTTAGTGGGATCTTACCTTTAAGTGCGGCATCAATCATCAACGGTAAGAATGTCTGAACACCTGTAAACCCTGCTGCTGCACTCCATACATCCTTGCCTAACTTTTCATTACTTGCATGGGGTGCATGATCAGAGCCTAAATTAGTTATTACATTATTAGTTATTGCTTCCCATAGTGACTTCTGATGATGTTCCTCCCTTATTGGTGGGTTTACCTTGATTAAAGTACCATATTTATCATAGTCATTAGCTGATAGGAGTAAGTAGTGAGGGCACGTCTCGCCATACACATTGATACCTTCGCTTCTTGCCATTCTTAGAAGCTCGACGCCTTCACGTGACGACATGTGAACTATGAGTACCTTACCTTTAGTCCTCCTGGAGTAAAGTATTAACCTCTGTATAGCTTCCTCCTCACATATTGACGGTCTAGAATCTAAATGTGCTTTAGGATCTGTTCTCCCCGATGCCTTCACTTTCTCAGTAAAGTACTTAACGAGGGACCAATTCTCTGCATGAAATGCTATGGGTACGTCATACTTAGCTGACTTTAGAAGGATTTCATATATCGATGAGTCTGATGGAGCTGGTATATTACCTGTCGTTGGTCCTAGGAATACCTTAAATCCTATAGCACCTTCACCAATAATGTCTTCAAACTTGTCAATATTTCCATCGTGAAGTACACCGTAAAGCGCGAAGTCCACATAAGCCTTTGATGATAGTAATGATGCCTTCTCCCTAACCCTGGCACCACTATCAACAAGTGGGAGGGTATTGGGCATCTCAAGAACTGTTGTTACACCACCTGCAGCTGCGGCCATAGTCCCATGTATGAAGTCATCCTTATACTCTAAACCTGGTTCTCTCATATGAACATGCTCATCAACAATTCCTGGAAATACGAGCATGCCTTTAGCATCTATAACCTCAAATCCTGTCTTGGCAGGGATATCTTTACCTATCTCTCTTATTCGACCATCTTCTATCACTATGTCGAATTTAAACATTCCTTCAGGCAATACTACAATACCATTCTTGACTATGAGATTACCCCCATACATCAATAATCCCTCAAAAATTAATCATACCTTAAGTATAATAAGGTGTATTAAACCTTAATTAAGATGGATGGTAAGTAGGTGGTGACATACGAGTTTAAGGAGTGTAGACATAAATAAATTGGATGAGAAGGTAAGGAGTGAGCTACTTAGTGCGTTGAATAATTTAGATGATAAAAACGTTAAGATTTTTGAGAGTGATGTGATACCTATAAGAATTCAACACCTCGTTAATGAGTTATCTAAGGAAGGCTATGTAATAATTGAGACCTTAATAATTAATGGGAGACTCTTCATTATAGCTTCAAGGAGATCTAATAAAGATTTAGGATTAGCTCCTGATTATAGCGTAAAATACTCTAAATAGGAAAGAAATTTAGATGTTTTACGTGATATGCATCTCAATAAAAACTTTTTTCTGTACCTCACGATTAATCATGGGATTAAAAGTGACCTCTGTAGCTGAGAGTTTTATGTTTATAGGTAAGAGAATACCTAGGAAGGATGCTGAATTAAAAGTTACTGGTAAGGCTCAATTTACTAGTGATATATGGCTTCCTGGCATGTTATATGGTAGGATACTTAAGAGTCCATATGCACATGCTATAATTAAGCGTATAGATACGTCAGAAGCCGAGCGTTTAGGTGCTATAGTAATTACTTGGAAAGATGTACCTAATAAACTCTACAATCCCAGACTCGTAAGTATTGAGGAAGATACGTTTAAGGACTGGCAAATCCTCACTAATCATCCTAGGTTCGTAGGTGAGCCGATAGCTGCGGTTGCCGCGCCTAGTGAGGAGGCTGCACAGAGGGCCTTAGAATCTCTAAGAATTGAAGTTGAGAAAGTTTACAAGCCCGTACTAGACCCCTTTGAATCAATGATGCCTGGAGCACCGAAAATACATGAGAAGATACTTAGAGGTAATACGGAAATAGTTGTCGAGAATAACGTTGGAGCTACTTTGGAATATAGTGAAGGTGATGTTGATAAAGCATTTAAAGAAGCTGATGTAATCATTGAGCGTAAATTCAAAACTAATAGGAGATATCACTTCACGTTAGAACCTAGAGGCGCCGTATGTAGACCTGACCCTGATGGAGGTATAACTGTATGGTCTACAACACAGACTATACATAATACTAAAATCCTTATATCCCAGCTCTTCGACATACCTCAAAGCAAGATTAGAGTAGTTAAGACATACTTGGGTGGAGGATTTGGCTCAAGTATTCATGTAAACCACGTAACATTAATAGCTGTAGCTCTATGCCTTAAAGCTCATAGACCGGTTAAGCTAATCCTCACTAGAGAAGAGGACATGATGCATGATCATGTATCTTACCAAATGCATTTTAGGATTAAGGCTGGAGCTAAAAGAGATGGTACATTAATGGCTGGTGAATTTGAGAATATCATGGATATAGGAGCTCACCAAATTCAGGCATACCCATTACTAGGTACAGCATTAGGGTGGTTTGTGTCACTATATAAGTGGAGGAATATTAGGTACGTAGGTAAGGCCGTATATACTAATAAAGTACCAGCATGTGCATTTAGAGGCTACGGTAATCCTCAAGTAACATGGGCTGTTGAAACAGTAATTGACGAGCTTGCTGAAGAGCTAGGTATAGATCCTGTAGAGTTTAGACTTAAGAACTACAAAGGTAAAGGCGAGATATTCTGGGGTCAAGGACCAACTGTCAGATCTATAATAAGGAGTGATGGAGTCCCTGAGTTAATGGATGTTGGTAGAAAGTGGATTGGTTGGGAAAGGAGGGATAAACTACCTAAGACTGGTAGGTTTAGGAGAGGTATTGGTGTAGCTAGAGGATTCCACACATCAGGTGCTGGAGGACCTATTTCAGGGTCAACCATAGACTACACTGGTGCAGTAATCAAAGTTAATGAAGATGGAACTATAGATTACATAACGGCTCTACAGGATCACGGTGGTGGAACAATAGATGCTCACGTTAAGATAATAGCAGAAGAACTTCAAGTACCACCTGAGAAAATAAACGTAGTACCTGTTGACACATCAATCACGCCTTACGATGTCTGTACACATGCCTCGAGAGGGGTTTATGTGGGTGGTGAAGCAGCTAGAAGGGCTGCTCGGGAAATTAAGAGGAAGATAAAGGAGTTAGCTATGAGGTATTT
The DNA here is from genome assembly GCA_964486465.1 of uncultured Desulfurococcaceae archaeon. Classification (GTDB taxonomy): domain Archaea; phylum Thermoproteota; class Thermoprotei_A; order Sulfolobales; family NBVN01; genus CAZAMI01. The sequence continues at coordinate 7,858 of CAZAMI010000014.1, forward strand.
TGAGCAGGAGTATAAGGAGAGACCAGTAAACTTTGAAGCTATTAGGATGAAATATGATCCTGAAGTCAATGACGCGGTAATATATGTTGAAGGTACCAACATGAGGATAACTTTAAGTGAATTAGCTAAATTAGCATGGCAGAAGAATTGGGGAACATTAATTGCTAGCGTAACTTATAGATCAACAGTAGCGCCACCAAGCTTTACTGTATACTTTGTTGAAGTTGAAGTAGATACTGAGACGGGTATTGTAAGGCCTATTAGGGTATTCGCAGGTGCCGATATAGGTACAGTAATTAATCCTGATTTAGCAGCAGGTCAAATTCATGGAGGCTTCATAATGGGATGGAGTTGGGCTACGTTAGAAGACACAGTGTATGATGCTGAGACGGGTGAATTACTTAATAAGGGTTTAGTAATAGACTACAAGATACTGACAGCCCAAGATACACCAAAACTGAAGGACTTCTACGTATACTTTGCACATACGTATGAACCGACAGGACCTTACGGAGCTAAGGGAATAGGTGAGGCTGCAGCTAATCCAGTACCAGCTGCTATAGCTAATGCTATAGCTAATGCCCTAGGTATAAGATTTTACGAGTTACCAATATCACCTGAGAGGATTCTTGAAGCATTAAGAAGGAAGGAGAGGGGATGATAAATGAGCGAGATACGCATTAAACCATCAATAATAAACTACTTTAACACACGAATAATACCCATAGAATTTGAATACTTTGAGCCTAAATCCCTAAGTGAGGCCTTAGAATTACTCGATAAGTTCGGTAAGGAGGGTAGGATATTAGCTGGTGGTACTGACTTAATAGTTCAAATGAAGATCCGTAGGAAGACACCTAAATACGTGATAAACATAAAGAAGATACCTGAGTTAGCCTTCATAAGGATGGATGATGACGGATTACGTATAGGTGCTGCAACTAAATTGAGGGCATTAGAGAAGTCTGGTGTAGTGAGGAGGTACTATCAAGCTCTATATGAGGCCATAAAATCTATGGCTTCGGTTCAAATCAGGAATATGGGAACGATAGGTGGTAATTTGTGTAATGCTTCTCCTGCAGCTGATACTGCACCACCACTCATGATCTACGAAGCAAAACTAAAACTAATAAGTAAGAAAGGTGAAAGGCTAGTACCGATAACAAAATTCTTCAAAGGACCAGGCATAACCGTGTGTGAACCCAATGAGTTATTACTGGAGATAATAATTCCTAAACCTCCTACAGAAAGGTTTGGTTCTAAATTCATAAAGATAGCTAGGACATCCATGGATTTAGCTAAAGTAAATGTAGCTGTAGCTATTAAACTGAGTGATGACATGAAGAGTATAGAGGATGTAAAGATAGCTTTAGGTTCTGTAGCACCAACCCCCATAAGGGCCTATAGTGCTGAAGACTTCTTAAAGGGTAAGGAATTCATTGAAGAGAACGTAGAGAAGGCAGCAGAAATAGCGTCAGCTGAGACTAAACCCATAACGGATGTTAGATCAACAGCATGGTATAGAAAGGAGGTTTCGAAAGTCATTGTAAGAGATGCCTTAACTGAAGCATATAGGAGAGCCAAGGGGGTGAGATAAGTGAAGACAAAAAGAATAAAGTTTAAGTTAAATGGTGAAGTAGTAGAGGTTGATGTTGAACCTAATGAGTTGCTACTTAACGTTCTAAGAGAAAGATTTCACTTGACAGGAACGAAATATTCATGTGGATTAGGCGAGTGTGGAGCATGCACAGTTTTAGTTGATGGTGAACCCGTATTAGCATGTCTGACATTGGCTGTTGATGTTGATGGTAAGGAGGTAATAACCATCGAGGGTTTAGCAAAGAATGGTGAGTTAGACTCCATACAGAGAGCGTTTGCTGAGGAAGGAGCCATTCAGTGCGGATTCTGCACACCAGGATTCATAATAGTCACTAAGGCATTACTTACTGAGAATCCTAATCCAACAGAGGAGGAGATTAGGGAGTACATTAGAGGTAATCTATGTAGATGTACAGGCTATGTAAACATAGTTAAGGCAATAAAGAGGGCTTCTGAGTACTATAGACAAAATTTAAGGTAGTTTTTGAAAGTGAGTTGAGTAATTGATACTTAACACTTAATTTTCCATATTCAACAGGAATAGTGGGGTTCCACATGGGTAGTTTAAAAGGTAGGGATATAATATCTGCTCTTGACTTCACGAGAGATGAAGTAGAACATCTCTTTAAGCTAGCAGAACAGTTGAGGGAAGAAATTAAAGAGAGGAACATCTTAGATTACGCTAAGGGTAAGTTAATGATTACAGTATTCTTAGAGCCAAGTACTAGGACTAGGTTAAGCTTTACATTCGCCATGATAAGACTCGGGGGTACCGTTATTGATTTTGGACCCGAAGCAGCATCCAGTAGGGCTAAGGGTGAATCCTTCGAGGATACCATGAGAATGGTGGATGGTTATGATCCTGACATAATAGTACTTAGGCAGAGAACGCCAGGTTATGCAGCGCTTGCAGCAAAGATATGTAAAGCTCCTGTAATTAATGCTGGTGATGGATGGAATGAACACCCAACACAAGCACTTCTCGACGTATATACTACATGGAGGGAATTCGGCAGGGTTGACGGTATAAAGGTAGGCATTATGGGTGATCTAAAATATGGTAGAACACCAAGTTCACTCTCATACTTACTTTCGAAGTTTAACAATATAACAATATATTACATAGCACCTGAAGTACTACAGATAAGGGATGAGGTTATAGAGAAAATTAAGGGTAAGGTCAAGTACTATAAAGTATCAAGACTTGAGGACGTTATTGAAGAACTCGATGTATTGTACGTAACTAGGCTACAGAAGGAGAGACTGCCAAGCCCTGAGGAATACGAGAAACTTAAGGGGCTCTATAAGGTTGATAGGGAACTACTCTCAAAATTCAAGAAAATACCCATAATAATGCACCCACTACCAAGGGTTTGGGAGCTAGATACTAGTGTAGATGAATTGCCGCAGGCTAAGTACTTTGAGCAGGCTAAGAACGGACTTTATATAAGAGCTGCGTTAGTAAAAGAAATACTTGGTGTTTAAGACTAAATAGTTACTTCCTCTCTAACTCCTCTACAAACTCTGATAACAATTCAATACCTCTAACCAATCTCTTTTCTTCCTGCGTAACGAACGTTACCCTTAGATGGTTCTTACCCTCATTACCAAATATACTTCCGGGTAACATTACTACAGCCTTATTCTCAGCCAATTTATACGTAAAGGCTATATCATCCATTTTTAATTTCTCAAGGTATGAGCTCATATCAGGGAATAAATACATGCTTGCATTAGGTTTCCATATCTTAGCTTCAGGCAGATACTTCCTGAACGCCTCATATGCAGCATCTCTCCTTGACCTATAAATGGGCATTACTTCCTTAAGGTACTTATCCTTTATTCCGTTCCTTAAAGCAACTAATGCGAATAATTGCGACGGTACAGGTGATGTTATGCTTAAATAACCTTTAAGCTTCATAGCCTGAAACACTACCTCCTTAGGACCGTAAAGATACCCTAATCTAAACCCTGGTATTGCTATGTCTTTGGAGAATGAATTAACACTTATTACTACCTCAGAAGCTCCTGGGAACTTCTGAATCCATACATGCTCACCCTCATACACTATGTGTTTATATGCTTCATCATATATTATCCATACATTCTTCTCTACTGCTAGGTCGACAAGTAGTTTGGCTATTCTCTCATCAATCACTCTACTAGTTGGATTATCGGGACTTGCAAGAAGTACTGCCTTAATACCTTCATTAAATGCTCTCTCAATACATTCCTCACTAGGCTGGAAGCCCTTCTCAACTGTTTGTGGACATGTTATTGGTTTTAACCCTAAGTACTTCAGTAAACCCCAATAAACACTATACGATGGATCAGGTACTAGTATTTTGTCTCCAGGATCTCCAACTACGTTTAAAGCAAGAAATACTGCCTCAACGCCTCCTGTGGTTATTAGTATGTTTTCAGCATCTACATCAATACCTCCATACTTCTTTAAATCTTCAGATATTGCTTCACGTAATTCAAATAAACCCTTAGTTGGTACATACCTTGAATAATTAAATGGATTTCTCCTAAATTCCTCAAAGAACTTTTCAATAGCCTCCTTAGCTGGCGGAAGTCCTGGCTGACCCGCTGAGTAATTGTATACGTCCCTACCTTGACGTCTTAACTCATCAACAAGAGCTACAAGCTTTCTATGTGGTGAATATTCGATCTCTTTAACTCGTTTAGATATATTTAACATTATCCCACCTTCACCTCATGCGGTGCATACTAACTCTTAGTACAATTAATTTTACTAAAGCTGCTCTATTTAAGGTTAATCTTACCGTAATTATACTTACTTATCTATCTTCTGTATATTCCTATCTAGTTCATAGCTTATAGGAACATACTTTATTCTGCATCCCTTAAGACTCCGTTCCAACACGCTATGAAGCGATGATATCCTTGTTGAATTACCTGAAACCATTATTATCTCTATGCATATGTTATTTAAGTGTGTATGAATGTAGCTATGAATTATATCTCTATATTTCTCTATTATAGGTAGTAGTGACGTTCTTTCGTATTTACCCATAAGAATCATTATACCTTGACATTGATGAGGTGTTAAGTAATGAATGTGATCTTGAAGAAAGTCTCTTAGTGCTTTCTCTATAAGGCTTGATCTATTAATGCCAAGCTTACTAGCTAACTCATCAAGAATGTCAGCAAGTATGTAAGGTATTGATATCCCAAACCTTCTCTTACCTCTTTCCATCCCCCTAACCTCTACCCCTAGATATTGACTTTGAGGAAATTAAAATAATTAATTATTAATTCATGAACTTAAAGAATTAAAACATTACCCCCTTATCTCCTTGTAAAACTTGTAACCGAGGAAGAATGGAATTAATGACACATAACCCAGTACTCCATCGATTCTAAGCAGGTTGTCTACTACATTATTAAGTTTTAATTCTTCATTAGTTATGATCGCATCAACGGCATAAGCTAACGTCGCTAAGACTTGAAGACTCATAATAATTACTGCTAACCCTCCGCCTACAAGTAGGGAGGCTATGCTTAAGACCATATTTCCTCTCATTAAGTAGTATGCTGAGGCATTATATGTTAGCCCTATCGATATTAATACTATGCCTAACCAGGGATCTTGAGGTATGAAGCGTTCTAGGATAGCTGTATTGTTAATTAATGAAGTTACGATCCAATTGTATATGCATAGAGATCCTGATGCTATGTATGTTAGTCCAAGAATAAAAGCGAAGAGTGATGCCGCAATTAATAAAGACTTATTCTTAACCATGATGATCAGCCTATCAGTATTCCACCTATGCAGGAGATTATTAATGCAAGTACGTAAGCTAAAATCACTTGATATAATGCGGTTATGATGGCATATTTCATGCCTAGTTCACTACGTATGCTAGCTAAGGTCGCTATACATGGCACATATACTAAAACGAACACCATGTAAGTAAAGCCACTCAATGGCGTAAATACATGAGAAAGTACCTCACGTAGAGACTCCTCACTAGCACCTAATAGTACACCTAAGGATCCTACGATAATCTCTTTAGCTATGAATCCAAAGATTAAAGCTGCTGTAGTACGCCAATCCCACCCCATGGGTGATGTGAGAACACTAAAAGCCTTACCTAAAACCCCTATCCAACTTTCACTTAATATGTCAGGATTTTCTAGAGCTTCAGGACCTAAGTAGCCTGATGGCCCAGTAACCGATAATAACCATACTATAATGACGCCTACGAATATCACAGTTCCCGCCTTAATGAGGAAGTGCTTAGTCCTCTCCCATGTCTTCATTAATACGTTATCCACTCTTGGGACTAAGTAAGGTGGTAACTCCATTATGAACCCTGTTGTTGGACCTCTAAGAATGGTTTTCCTGAAGAACAAACCCATAATGAGAGCCAGTACTATGCTTAACCAATACATGCTAGTTACGGCAGCTGCTGCATAAGCACCCATTACAGCACCAGCTATTGTTAAGTAGACAGGCAATCTAGCACTACATGATGAGAGTGGAGCTATTAATGCTGTGACCTTCCTGTCTTTCTCGTCTTCAATAGCCCTAGTAGCCATTACTGCGGGTACGTTGCATCCGAACCCCATTATTAGAGGTATAATGGACTTACCAGGTAGTTTAAACTTATGGAGTACTTTATCAATAACAAACGCTAATCTGGCAAGGTAGCCGATGTCTTCCAGGATTGATAATACGAAGAAGAAGAGAGCAATCACCGGGAGGAAGACTAAAACAGCACCTACGCCAGCTATTACACCATCAGCTAATAACGATGTAAGCCAAGTAGGCATAAATCCTAGACTCTTAACCCAATCTCTAAGCACACCGTTTATTAAAACGTCAATACCATCACTTAATGGTGCAGATAGCTCAAATGCAAACCTGAAGAGTAGGTACATTATTGATAACGCTAATGGTATTCCCAACACCTTATGTGTTAAAATAGTATCAAGGATATCGGTTACGTTCATCTTCGCCGTTAGAGATATATGCTTAGTAACTAGCCTAGCGATCTCTATAGCCCTCTTAAACTTTACTTCAGTAACGTACTCCTCAATATCACCAATGATCTCTTCAGCCTTACGTTTTAACCTCATTAGTTCAGTAAGCATAGTATTATCTACATACCTCCTAATCTTTGTAGTAACGTCCTCATCACCCTCGAGAAATTTAATTGCTAACCATCGTGGTGGATACTTTACAGTAAGCTCGTGTGAAGCCCTTACTAAGATTTCCTTTACTTCCGATATTATTTCTTCTAAGTCCTTGCCGTAGCTTACTACTTTAACTCTTGATGTTCTCTTCTTTATTGAGTTTATTATTGACTTTCTTAACTCCTCGATGCCTACATTAGATACGGCTATTGTCGGTATTACTGGCACGCCTAAGATCCTCTCGAGCTTATCATGCAATATTTCATAACCTTCACTCCTAGCTATGTCCACCATGTTAAGGGCAATAACTACGTTAGCTTCTAATTCCATTATTGAAAGTACTAAGTATAAGCTTCTCTCAAGATTAGCTGCATTAGCTATTATGACAACCACGTCAGGCTTCTCTTCAATTATGAAATTACGTGCTATTAATTCATCAATACTATATGCAGTTAAGCTATAGATACCTGGTAAATCAACAACCTCAATTTCTGCATTAATTTCTTCAGATCTAAACCTACCAACTTTCTTCTCAACAGTTACACCAGGCCAATTACCTACCCAAGCTTTACCCCCAGTTAACTTATTGAATATTACTGATTTACCGACATTAGGAATACCGACTATTGCAGCAGTATACTTAAGCTTCCCAGTAGTTACATTACCCATGACTAACAACCCTTACTAAGATCTTCATTGCTACACCAAAACCTAAAGCAACCCTCCTACCTACATTCCCTGTTAATGGGTCTATGAGAGATACTATGGCTGGACCAGGACCAGGGGACTTTACTACTCTAATATGGGCACCCTCATAAAGGCCCAAGTCCCTCAACCTTCTAATCAATCCATGACCTCCGACAATCCTAACTATCTGAACTAACGAACCCTCCCTTGCATAAGCTAGTGGTACTAATTCTTCATTACCTCCTTTACTAGTACGCATGACGCTTCAGCCCTTCTAATACTCAAGGGTAACCCCTTCGTAACAACCTCAATGGGATCACCTAATGGAGCTGCCCTTAACACTTTAATTACACTTCCTGGCACTATTCCCATATCTAAGATACGCCTCCTAATCATCCCCTTACATACTATTGTCTCTACTACGTACTCCTTTCCTATTTCAGCATTAGATAGAGGTATTAATGCATCACTGGATTTCTTAGTCTTAAGTACTGACATCTTTCTTCGCCTGTTAGGTTTCCCTAACCTAACTTATGAAACGATATTTTTAAACATTATTTTGAGCTGTAGCACAGAAATATTTAAGTAATGTACATTTGTATTGATTTATAATTAAAAATTTTGTGTAATTATTTAGGCTAAATACCGTAGCGTAATTTCCTAGCCATATTTACTAATTCTGGGTGGACGAACTCGCCGTTCTCAATGATTTTCTCACCATCACCCCATACTGTCGGTGATAAGCATATACCGTCAGTGTGGGATGCTGCTGATCCTAACTTACCTTTAAATGTTGATGACTGGGATCCTAGACCCCACTCTACAACGCCCCATACCCTCTCATCCTCAAGTATGTTACCAGTTAGTTTAGCTCCTGGGTTACAGCCGTAAGATATGTGTGCTATTCTAAACATTCCTGGATCATTGAATGATTTAAGCCAGGATTCAAAGATTTTCGCTTCAGGTCCTCCCTCGATCTTAACTACCTTACCATCTCTTACGTACAACTTTATAGGGTTTTTAAGGAGGCCTAGCTCCTCAGGAGGCCATACGGATCCATCAAATACTATTACGCCGTTGATGCTGTCTTCAATAGGCGTCCAATCAACCTAGCCAAATAGCATATACTCTCCGGGTCCTGATACTTCACCTTCAACTAGTACTGGCCTATTAGGATCGTTCTCAAATTCAACATCCATACCTGCCGGTGACGTAATCCTCATATGTCTTGACTTCCTAGTTATTTCAGCAAGCTTTCTTTGGAACTCATAGAGTAACTCTATGTTAACCTTACCTATATTCCTAACCATCATGTCTGTATCCATACCTACTAAGCATATGTATCTAGTCTTACCTACCCTCATAGCCTCCTCATAAGGTGTTGAGTAGAGCAGCCATGACCTATTGAATTCTATCCATACATCGGATTCAGGTAAAGCTGCCTTAAGTACCTTTAATGGCAGGTATGGATCGGCAGCCTTACCTACTGCTGGCGGTGCCTTATACCATAACACTATAGGTTTAGCGCCGAGTTGTGCAGCTGCTTGTGCGGCTGCCTCAACAACTCTCCAATCACTTCCTGTATCAGCTGTTATGACTACTTCTTCGCCCTCCTTAACCTTCATTACATCCCTAACAAGCTTAAGAGCAGCGATAGCTAATTCTAAATCAAGTCCTTGAGGCAAGGATGAATCACCTCCTCACTAAAACGTTGAATAGTCCTAACTTAACTATTGCCTCAGCCACCTTTATAGCTGCACCTGAAGGATCAATCACAGGTACTTTAACTCTATCCTGAACTTTCTTAGCCATACCCGCCAACCCCGTACATCCTAAGATGATTACGTCTGCTCCATCCTCACTTAATGCTTTCTTACTTTCCTCAACGAGGTAATTAATAACAGCAGCTCTTTCCCTATCTATTTCCATAACACCTAG
>CAZAMI010000015.1:0-17216 GCA_964486465.1 uncultured Desulfurococcaceae archaeon
CATCATCAGGAGTTTCACCAGGAAGGTTTAGTATGAATGTTGCTGCAGGTATTATCTTGTAATCATGCATTATCGCAAATGCCTCCTCAACTATCTCAGGCCATCTTTCAGGAGGATACGGTGATGATTTAGCAGGCATTATTATTTTTGCTAGTCTTGGTGATCCAGTCTCTATACCTACTTCAACACCTATGTGGTTCTGTGATGTCTTAGAATAAACCATGTCAACTATCTTACCGATTATCTTCCCGTTTCTCTCAGCAACAACTGTTGCTGCAAGAGAGGCATGAGCCCAAGCTATATCGTTAAAGTATTTAAGGAATACTTCATGAAGCTTTAATAAAGGCTCTTCTTGGGGAATTACACCTTTAGCACCATAGAGTAACACATCCTCTGAATGTATTATTCCATGTCTTACACCAGCCCTAACATTTACAATAATCTCCTTCTCTATCATTTCGAGAGGTATGAATCTTAACGGTCTTAAAGTTACACTACAGAATTTACACCCTCTAGGACAACCTCTCATCACTTCTATCAAGCCATTTACGCTAGCACCTTTAATGATGGGTATATCCTCAATTCTAGGTACGTCATTAGGACCCACATACACATATCTAGGTAATTCATCATTATTTAGCACCTTCTGTGCTATGTCCTTAATAATGAGTTCTGCTTCACCATCAATTACGGTATCAATACCCCACTTCTCCCATAATTCAGGTTCCCACAACCACTGCCAAGCAGCTGGCCCACCAACTATTATCTTAAAACCGTACTTTCTCTTTAGAGCTGCTATCTTTCTCATAAGCCTCATTAAAGATTTTCTATTTACTGGTTCTTTACCGGTTATTAACCACCATTCAGATGATGGTGGACCGTATGCGAAGAAATCATGATGACCTATTAAAATTGCCTTAGCATGGCTTATATGCTTATCTATGTGGTCAGGATCTATTATTGCTGCATTAAATCCTGCGTCAATTAATGCAGCCTCAATCTTCCTTAATCCGTAAGGGGCAATTACTGGTTTACCCTCTTCATCAACTTTAGGTTTAGGACAGCATATATAGTACCAGAGACTCTCAGGAAGAAAGTATGCGGGTCCTGTTGCGAGGAAGCCAAGAAACTCCTTGCCATGGTGATCAGTCATCATGGTTCTGTCTGAGGTCAGTATGTAGTCGTAAGGCATTCCAACACCTATAGAAAGGTTTCAAGACTGTTAAAATAAAAGTTTGGTTAGAAAGTATTGTAGGGTCTGAAGTATCTCCAACCAAGTAGTAGGTGATTAAGTAGTTATGAGTAATGAACTTGTAAGCCCTTGTGAGGGCGATATCATATTACTTAATGATCTAAGCTTATGGATTGTTAAGGGATGTTTCCACCCAAGAGGTTACATAGTAGCATTACCCAGAATCATCAATGGAAGGAAAATAAAGAAGCTGAGAGACATGTATGAGGTCATTAAGAGGTATTATGCACATTTCCTTAAGTTCGTGCCGGAATTAGGTCTAAAGGTTCCATTAATACCCATGAAATTTGTGAAGAAACTATATAGCTCCTTGAGCACTAAATGTATTAAAGGCATAGATAGGTTACAGGACATTTGCACGGAATTACTAGAAATCATTGAAAGTAATTGCAGTATTGAATGTGGAATTACGGGTTCACTCCTTGGTAAATATTACACTAGCAGTTCAGATATAGATCTAGTATGCTTGGATAAGCCTAAACTATACGATTGCTTGATGAAATTACGAAAGGAAGGTATATTGTTACCTCTCACTGAAAGAACCTTCAGTAGCGAGCTTATTGAAGTTAGCGAGGGATTAGATAGAGGTGTTCATATTAAATTAATTGCAAGTAAAGTTCTACAGGGCTCATTTAAGAGTCATCGGTATACTCTACGCGTAATTAATTGCCTAAGGCTGAGAGATTACCTCGGACCTTACGACGTAGTAATGAGAGTACCTACAGCCATACTTAAGATTAGAGCCTCAGACTACAGAACCCCTGCAATAATCATGACTGACATCATAAAAGTACCATTAGGTGAGTACTCCGCGTCAAAGGCTGATAGATCATTATGTATATCTCATAGGTTAAGATATACGGAACTACCTAAAGGATCCATAATCATCATACATGATGCGTTACTGATGATTAAAAAAGACATACCTATATTCAATCTAGACTTCTCTAACAACATCACCATGATTTTCCCATAACCTATAAAAGTTTCAGTGCTAGCAAAAGTAGTAGTTTAGTAGAGTATTAGGTACTATGAAGTCATTACATGGTAGCACCATAATTAGGTGGGAGTGTGAATCTGAAGAGGAGAAGGATTAAGGCGTATGTTGATGTAATAAGTGAGTTAGTACTTAGTGTGAATCCTGATAGAGGATTAGCTATTAAGTTAATTAAGGACAGACTTGAATCTGAAGGTATTGAACCGTTTAGGGGGGCTTCAAAACCTGATGACATATATGAGAAGGAGTTAATCAGCCTTTACATAATAGCTACAAAGGGTTTAGGTATAAAGGAGGATTACCCTGACATTTTTAATAAGGTATTTACTGAGGAAATGAAGTATGAAGTAGCAGTAAATATTCTTAATTCAAGTAGGGATAAGGAGTACATTAGAAATCATATTCTAGAGTTATTTAATGGAAGTATTAATGGATCAATAATAGCTAAGATACTTAGGTTTGCCGTAACGCTTTACTATCTCAACTTTGAGGATCACAAATTTGTCATCAATACTATTAGGAGGTTTCATGAGGTATTCCCCGAACATGAAGATACCATAAGGAGGTTTACCAAGTTTTTCATTGCTATAAAAATAGCTGAAGACATAGCTTTAGGTTCAATAAAGAATAGAATTGATAAGGAGATAGTAAAACAGTTGATATCCTTAGAAACAGGAGTGCCTAGGTCTACACCCTCAGATGAATACGTTGCTAAGGTAGCTAAAGTTGTTTACGATATACCTCAAAAAGTTCTTGATAGTATCTTAATAGGTAAAACCTCATCTAAATAGTGTTTTAAACATAAATTAATCATACTTATACTCCATTATGATTTTAATAGTTCCTACCTAAACGTCATTAGGGAGTAGTGTATGCTTAAGGCAAGTAGGGATGCAATATACTATGTTAGTAAAGGTGGTAAGGAATTTATTGTTGAAGTGCTAAGAACACCTGATGGTAAGTCCTTCGTAGCTCTCCACATGACGTTCAATGGTAGATATAGGAGAGGTGATGAGGAAAAGGAGTGGGATCTACTTGAGCTAGAGCAATTTAAGGAGGTTAAGGATGTTAAGGTTGATTACATATCGTTACCTCCTGATGTTAGGAGAGCTATAGCTATGGTTCTTAAGTAAAGACTTTGTAATGTTAATAGGGTAATAATTAGGTAAGGTATTTAAGTCTACCTTCCAGAGTTTTTAGGGGTGATGTAAATCGTCAGGTACCTCACCAATACTTAACTACAGATCAATAATACCTTCATTACTAGGTGAACAAGCCTTCATATACATCGCTAAAGCTAAGGAACTACAGAATAAAGGTTTTAACGTAATAAGTTTTGGTGTAGGCCAGCCCGACATACCCACGTTTGACCATATTATTGATGCAGCTAAGGAAGCTCTCGATCAGAAGTTTACTGGTTATACAGAAACCCCAGGTATAGGTGAGTTAAGGGAGGCTATAGCTGAATACCTTAATGAAAGGTATGGAAGCGATGTTAAACCTACAGAGATCATAGTCACTCCCGGTGCTAAGGGCGCCATATTCCTTGCTATAACTGCATACTTATCACCCGGCGATGAGATAATAGTTCCTGAGCCATCATATCCAGCATATCCTGAAGTAGCTAAGTTCATTGGGGCTAAAGTTAAGTTTATACCACTTAAGTGGTTAGGACCTGAAGATGGTTTCGCTTTAGATATTAACGCCATCAGGAATTCAATAAGTGATAAAACGAAGATGATTGTAGTAAATAATCCGCATAATCCTACAGGAGCACTCTTTACTCCTAAGGAAGTTGAGGAGATCATGAGTATTGCTAGAGAGTATAAATTGGTAGTACTAGTTGATGAAATATATGACAACTTCATATATGGAGCTGAGTTTAAGTCATTCATGACCTTCCCCGATTGGAGGGAGTATGTACTCTATGTTAATGGATTCTCAAAGACGTTCTCCATGACTGGTTGGAGGTTAGGATACTTAGTGGTTCGTGAGGATGTAGCTTCTAAGCTAACTAGGCTAGCGGTCAATATATGGTCATGCCCAACATCATTCGCACAAAAGGCTGCAATAAAGGCGTTAAAAGGACCTTGGGAGCCCGTTAAGTCAATGATAGAGCTATTTAGAAGGAGGAGAGACTTAATCGTTAAGAAGCTTAGAGAAGTACCTGGATTTGAGGTATGGCCTAGTAAGGGAGCTTTCTACGTATACCCAAGAGTTAAGAAGATACTTGATGAAACGGGAATGAGTGTTGAGGAATTTGTTGAGGATATACTCTATAATGAATACGTAGTTACATTACCAGGTACAGCATTTCCTGATAAGGCAGGTAGGGACTTCATAAGATTAAGCTTTGCCACAAGTTTTGAGGCAATAGAGGAAGGTACTAAAAGGATTAGAAGAGGTGTTGAGAGAATATTGAGTATGCGTAAAAGATGATCTCAACTAAGTTAAGATATCAAGTATTTTTAATTACTTAAATAAGAATACTCGTAGATGAAGAACGCCGTCGCTACTGAGCTAAAGCAATGATTGAAGAATCCCCGGCTGATTCCTATTTAACCATCTCATATAGCAGTATGTAATGCTAATCACTAACCTAAAACACTTGACTAATCCTTAGTGATTATACCTTAGGGGTCTAAGCTATAACAACTCTCCTTATTCTATACTTGAAATATGGTCTTGGACCAGCATTCTTAAGTAGTTCCATTATAGCCTTCCTTATGGCATCTGACCTCGTCATACCATTCCTCATAGCATACTTATCAAGCTCTTCAAGTAGCCTCTCATCCATTTTGAAAGTAACTACTCTCATCAACTATCCCACGCATCAATCCTTTCCTCACTATTTAAAGCGTTCTGAAATCTACTACCTTAGGGAGTGAGTAGAGTGAAAGTATTCACTACGAGAGACCTTAATAGCTCTTATACCAAGGTATTACCCTACTTGCACTCTACCTTCAGTAATGCTCACTTTCACACTACTCTTGGAGGCTATTTAGAAAATAATTACTTCAACATCGATTTCCTGACTATAGCTAATGACCTCCTAAGGCATGTAGTAGAAAAGTAACTAAGGCTTTCATCCACTTGAAGAATTTATCTAATTCTATGTACTCATTTAGTGCATGAGCTTGCTCTAGGCTTCCAGGACCCCATGCGACAGCGGGCATTCCCTTACCTATGAAGTACCTAATGTTCAGAAATCCAGGACATAGAACAGGCTCTGCATCTACACTTAAAGCCTCCTTAATACTTCTTCGTATTAACCTCACAAGTTCGTGGTCTGGATCTATATAGCTCGGTTCTATCCTAAGTAAGTTCTCTAACTCTACAATAACATCTAAATTACTTCTTCTAAACTCGTTAACTATGGTTTTAATCTCTTCCTCAACTTCCTTAATGTTCTCCTCAGGCAAGACTCTACGATCGTTTGTAAACCATGCCTCACCAGGAACTACATTTACGGCATCACAACAACCACACATACCACCTATAGCGATAGAAGCTCTATTACCTTCTACCGGGTAAGCTTTGAATATGCTAACTCTTTGCTCAACAACCTTTCTGCACTCTATGAACTTCATCACTAGTTGAACCATTTCCTCAAAGGCGTTGACTCCTAGATGCGGTAATGTCGCATGTGCTTGCTTACCTTTAACCCTTACCCTGTACCATAGACAGCCCTTATGAACATGCCAGATGTAAGTTAAAGACGTTGGTTCAGGCATGATCGTGTAGTTGACATTCTAAATAATTCCCTTCTCAACTAAGTACCCAGCACCAGCAAGACCACCAGTCTCTTCATCTGGTGTGATGAAGATTATCACTTCACCATGAAGATCTAAGTCTAGCTTCTCAGAAAGTTCTTCAACGATCTTAATAGCATAGATAGTCGCTGCTATAGCACTCTTCATATCTGATGCTCCACGACCGTAGAGCTTCCATCCACGATAAAGGGTTTAAATGGGTCTTTACTCCAACCAGAACCAGGAGGAACAGCATCATAATGAGTACGTATATGCACTTTCATACCTTTAGAGCTAAATCTCTTGACAGCAATGATATTTACTCTATCCTCAGTTTCTTCCCCAATACCGTAACGCTTAAATTCATCTCTGGAAACACGGTATTCACAAACATCGAAACCTAAATTTCGAAGAGTAGTTACTGAGAGAGACGCAAATTCACAATAATTTATGCCGAGAGGATTAACTGTGGGAATAGAAATGAACTTTTTAGATAGCTCAATAACCCACTCTCAAATATTGTCCTAAGCATCCCCTCTAAGTCAAAAACTGAGATTTAATGATTTCCCAACAATTAGTTATCACCTCATAGACTACTTAGCACTTGAGGTATTATGATTAAGTACTCTCATGTTCTTATTAATAAAACTAAGTACAATTAGCTTATTTCTTAGAGCTTATATTTGATGAACGCTCTTATTAATCTTGGAGTGGTTATCCATGAAAAAAGAAAGAGTTTATGAGTTTGATGTCGTCATCTTAGAGGATGAAAGTGAGGGTTACGTAGCTCTAGTGCCCGCTTTACCGGGCTGTCATACACAAGGTGACACCATAGATGAAGCATTAAGGAATGTTAAGGAAGCTATAGAATTGTACCTAGAGACTCTTAGTGATGAGGAAAAAGAGGAACTACTACATCAAAGAATTGTTGGTATTCAGAGAGTGAAGACTGTTGCCTAAGATAATCCCTATCAACCCTTACAAACTCATCGGATTCTTAGCAAGTTAGGATTTAAACCCGTTAGGCAGAAAGGGTTTCATGTCATACTCATGAATGAGCAAAGAGCTAGAATTGTCGTACCCGTACATCCAGGCAAGAAGCTTAAACCTGGTCTTATAAGAGCAATCATAAGAGAAGCGGGATTAACTAGAGAAAAATACTTCGAACTTCTCGAAAAGGACTGCTGACTCAAGTAATTCTGAGGTGACTAATTTTGTTCCATATCAATGGCTATGAGCTGGTATGCCCCGTATGTAAGGGAAAGCTAGACTTAGTTAGCGGAAATGAATTAATTATTTGGAGTCTAAAAATGCTTACAGTGTAATCAATTGTATCCCTTAGGTAAATACTTCCCCGGCATACCTGTTTTAAGACCTAAGGCATTAAGGATGGAGGTCTTTGAGAGAGCTTGGTTTAGGATATTTAGAGCTTATATAGATGAAGAATGTAAGTATCCGAAGAACTTGAGTTTTAGGATGAATGAAGTACCGTACTTTATAGCCTTACTTAACGAGGAATGCTCCAATGAATACACCGGTGAACTTGAGAAGCAGTATCTGAATGAGTTCAGGAATTTAACCAGGAATCTAAGAAACGTACTTAGTGTAGGATGTGGTTATGGTAAAGACCTAAGACTCGTCGAGCGTAATAAATTAGGAATTGATATATTTCCTTGCAAATATAGTGCTAGCGGATTCCCAAGGTATACTAGCTATACTTGCTGATGCGTGTAAATCACCGTTCAAGAACAACAGCTTTGACGCCTTACTGGCAATACAAGCACTTGAGTATATACCTTTAGCAGATACAACAAACTTAATAAATGAGTTAAGTAGAGTTCTTAAGCCAGAAGGAGTAATATTGCTGACTTTAAAGAAATGCAGTGATGATAATGATAGAGAATTTTATTATAACTATGAGAACAATTACTTAATTGTAAAACATTTTCATAGATGTTGGGGCACTATAGGTCTAAACAGTATAAGAAAGCACTTTAACATATTAAGGTTAGATGAAGACGAGGACTATTACTATGTATTAGCGCAAAACACCAAGAAAGTTTCAAAATAGTAATGCGGTAAAGCATTTCACTTAATTTAACAGAGTGGTTACATAAATTAAAACCAAATCAGGACCCACGTTAGTTTATTTGGTGGGGCCGCGGGGATTTGAACCCCGGACCACGGGGATTCTCGCTTTAGGACCCGAGCCCCGCATTCTACCAAGCTAAACTACGGCCCCTTCATGACTATAATTAATAATTGAGTTTAAAAGCTCAATTATGTTGCTATGAGTCTTCCTATGTCCTTAATGTACTTCAATCCTGAACCCGTTATTATAGCTACTATTAAGTTGCCTAAGTCAATATCCTCCTCCATAGCATACCTATATGCAGCATAAGTTGCTGCACTACTTGGCTCAGCTGTTACACCTCTTGCCCATAGTTCCTTGAGTGCCTTAATTAATGCTTTATCACCTACAACAATGTTGAAACCATTGCTACTCTTAACAGCGTTAGCTATCTGATTAACTCTAGGTACTATGGTTAATCTTAAAGCATCAGCCAATTCCGATGGATGGTCACATTCAATGTAGTATGTCTTAACCATATCTTTAAGCGTTGAGTACCCACATGCCTGAACGGAGATTAATCTAGGAATCTTATCTATTAGGTCAAGCTCCTTTAACTCGTTAAACCCCTTCCATAAAGCAAGTATTAATGTACCGCTAGCAACTGGTGCTAATACTGTATCTGGAACATCTCTTAAGTCCTTAACTATTTCTAAGGCTATGTCCTTCATGCCCTCAATGAATAACGGATTGATAACGTGGCCAACATATAAGCCCTCACTATCAGCGACGGCCTTCCTATGAGCGTCATTTCTAGTACCAGCTTTAATAACTTTAGCACCAAATGCTTTCAGCATCAAGTACTTACCTTCAGGAATAGTTGATGGTACATATATCTTAGCCTTTAAGCCAGCACTAGCACTGTAAGCTGAAACAGCTATACCCGCATTACCTGAAGAGTCCTCAATAACTGTTCTAAACTTACCTACGTTCTTAACCCAAGATATTGCTAAAGCCGCACCTCTATCCTTGAATGAACCTGTCGGGTTAAAATTCTCGAGTTTCAGGTATAGGTTGTCATGAAAATCGATAATTGGTGTCTTACCCTCACCGAGCATGACGCTCCTCTTAATACATGGACTTAATGATTTTAACTCATTTAAATCACTAACTACTTCCTTTATGGGTTTAACGTCAAGTACTAAGTCATAGAACGAACCACATTTAGGGCAGAAGAACGAATTAATATTGTCTAGGTTGGTTGAGAATCCACATTTATTACATTTAAGTGAAACTACGTTAATACATTCTATCAGTTAAATCACCCAAGTAAGAATTAAAAAGTTAAGTTATGAATATTACTGACTAAACATATATTATGGAACTCACTCTATCAATTTCCTCCTTAACCTCTTCACTTATACTTATCTCCTTCTTACGTTCAAGTTCAGCTAAAAATTCGAGAACAGCCTCCCTAATGTAATCACTCTTTGATTTGTAACCGAAGGCTTTAACAGCTCTCTCTATTAATTGATTTAGGTCCGAATCAACCCTCAATGTTAATGTCTTAGTACGCTTGCTACTAACGTCTAGAATAATCATTAACTATCCCGTAAACTAAACGATGTTCTTAGTAATAAAGGTTAGTTTCATATTACAGAAGGCTGTGTAATGCATTGGAGGGGGTCACATCAAATATTACCGCAATAATACAGGTATTAGTGTCTCCTCCGTATTATGTGTGAAGGGGGGTACCCCTACAAGGTAGCCCCTAACTCTTCACTATTGGCACCTTACCGAATCTCTCAAGCTTAACTTCCTGACTTGATGTTGTTGGTATTATCCTCATACCTATGACCCTACCCTTCACCTTATATACGGTAACTAAATCCTTAACTATATCTCTTATAACGCTCTTTGATGCAGTAATTGCAACCATATCCAAACCTGCAACACAGTACGTACTTAGACTTATTAAGTCATGTAACCTAACGACACCTTCATAGACCCTCTTCTTAAGGATTTCATCCTCAGCTACAGGCAGCATGACTTCATTAAAGCCTAAAGTTCTTACTCTACTTACTTTCATGATGTTAAGTATGAAGTTATTTAAGTCGCTTATAGCTGATATGGAACCTATTGATGGGAATTTTCCGCTACTTAGGTAGTATTTCTCAATAAGTCTAACTATACTTTCATTATCAGTTAGCCATGGTGATAATGAGAGATCGAAGCCTAAGAACTTAATTGACGCTCTATTACATAGATTACTTAACTTCTTGTTAAGTATGTCTATGTAGTTTGAGACTAAGCTTAACCATGATTTAGGTTCACTTTTCATGAGCATATCTACATATCTTAATGATACTGAAACACCTTCATTAGTCATTGTTGAAAGTGGGTAGTAGGGTGTATTTATATAGTCACCAAACGACACTCCTACTCTACACATACCATCCTCACCAATAAGTTCCCATAACCTATAAATTATCCTAGCAATACCATCTGCATCATTCATTAGGTGAGGTTTAAGTAGTAATGTAGCATAGGAATTCCTACACTCATTTATGTATGCACTTAAATCATCTAAAGATATGTGAGGCAACTCAGCATGGTATGCATTAATCAGTACGTCATTCCTACTGCAGGACTCTCTTAACTCATACCATTTAATATTATTAGGGAATGTTACCCTCCAGGTCCATACATTAATGCCTTCCCTATTAGTAAATCTCTTCAATAAGTCTATTAAATGCCTAGCTTTAGATTCTTTATTAACGTTTAACGTTAATGACCTGATAATTGGCAAGACCTAATCACCACCCATATTTATGGTGCGGGGGGTGGGATTTGAACCCACGCAGGCCTACGCCAGCGGGTCTCTCACCCAAGCTGGAAGGTCTTGAGCCCGCCCCCTTTGACCTGGCTCGGGCACCCCCGCACCACTCAATGATTTAATATAGAGGCTTATTAGTGTACCTATAAATAGTGTTTAAAGATATCAATTAAGTCAATTTACTTCATTACCACTTAATCCACGTACCTACTCTTTCACCTTTTAGTATTTTTGCTATGTTTTCAGGTTTGAACGCATTAGTGAATACGACGTTAATTCTTGATCTCCTAATTATATTTAGTGCTAAGGGATCTATAAGTTCGTAATGTCCGGGTAGGAATTCCTGACTCAACATTTTCTCTAATTTCTCAATACTTACCTCACCCAATAATTTAGCATCAGGGTACTTCGTTGGATCCTTATCATATACCCCATCAACTACTGTTGCATTTATGAGTAAATCAGCTGAGACCAGCTCGGCTATTATTGCTGCAACAGCATTAGTTGATTGAGCTGGTTGCAGACCTCCTAAAACTACTATCTTATCACTTGACCAAGCTCTCATAAACTCGTCAATATTCCTTGGTATTGGTATATAGCATAGATCCCCTAATATTGAGGCTAAAATTAAAGCATTAATTCTTGAAGTCTCAATACCTATAACATCAAGTCTCGAGTTGTTAAGTCCTAACTTCTTACCCAGTGAGATATATTCCCTTGCTAATTTACCACCACCAGTAACTACTACAACTCTATAACCTTTCTCATGCATGAACTTTATAGTACTAGCAAACGTCTTTAGCGTCGTTACGTACTCCTCACTGAAAACCTTACCTGTTAACTTAATGACTACCTTCATTAATACCCTCAAGCACTTCTACGAATAAGGCTTTAAAACTTATGTATGCTAGCTAAACGATCTTATACTCAAGACCCTCTTCATCACTTATCCTTCTTAGGATATCTTTAACACTCCTTTTGACCTTCTTAAGTATTACAATAGCTTTAGCACTTGGTATGGACTTACTTATGGCATCCTTAAACAGCTTGGTCATTAATTCAGGATTATCACTGACTTCTTTAATCACATAGCGCGGCATTATGTGGCCGTAACATTCAGCATAATTTAAGGCTCTCTCACTAAATATCTTCGCGTAATGAGGTCCGCCAACACCAAATGATGGCATACACTTAGGTAATTCATTACTTAAGGTATTTAAGACAGCCTCGCATAAAGCCTCATGAGCTTTCTCAAGCATCCATTCCCTCTCACTAGATCCTATCTCTATGAAGGTTACAGGCCTCCTCAAACTTGTAGGACCGTGATGAGTAACCTCATACGTAACTTCAAAATCATTCAAACCATATTCACTCTTAACCTTAACTAATTCCCTCAATAACCCATACGCAAGTGGTGGATTAGCTATACTTAACTCATAGGGTCTACCACCGTATAATGCTTTACCCGTAAAATTTCCTGTATGATGAACAGTCAAGGATTTAATACCTGATGTGGCCGAATGTCTAGATAGAACGAGGTAATATTCAATCTCTATACCAGCTCTATTAAAGACTTCATCTAAGAAGTCAAAATACAGTACATCCTCTCTGAACTCCGCTAAGACGATATCTAATTCCTCATTAACGCAAGAGAAAGTAGATCTAGGAATTTTAATACTTCTACACGTAATTGACTTAATTATTTTATTCGCTATACCTTTACCTGCAGGATCGATTGAACTATAAACCACAGCTCTCATTTCCTATCGATCTACTGATTAGTATGTGGAAGTAATATATTATCATAGTGTTTAATTACATTAGAGGAGATTAGCTATATGTGTAAACTCTATATAGTGAAGTTAAATCTCGCAAGTGGGGTAGTAGGTATTATAGTGCCTACTACGTGTTACGATAAGTTAATGAGGGAATTAGTAAGAGATGATTACCTCTTAAAAATCATACTAAGAAAAACATCAATCATAGGTGAGGTAGTTAATGTAGATCCTATACTGAGTGGTCTAGCCTTGATTAATGAGGGTCCTTATGGTGGCGATTACTCTTACATAGAATTCGTTAGGGGTGCTTGCATACCATTAAGTAAAATCAGGCCTATACAATGCTTCTTAGAAAATAATGAGTTCATAGGATGTAAGATACCTAAACAGCAAGTCTATGTGGACTGTAGATGTAGGATACATGACTATAACTCCTACGCTATAAGCAATGACTCAAATATGAAGAACTTCGTTATAAACATAGCGTCTCGCTTAAGACCTATTTTAAAAAGACGTAGAAAATGCCTATGGTTATTTGATGGGAGCAGGCTATTCTATTGGTCATTATGATCGTTAATCTCATAGCATTCCTAAGCTCTTCAGGCATCTATTTAATGTATCTGCTATTGTATCCGTTAACTCGAATAGATATCTACCTAGCGACTTTATTATGTCTGTATACTCTGATATGCCTTCCAGTGATATATCGCTAATTACTATATCTCTACCACGTAGTCCCAATTTAATTGATGATTGAGAGAGCTCTAAGCTAACTTCACCATCAGTTATCGATACTCTACCCTCATTTTGCGTATAGGTTAGTATTCTTAGAGGCTTAAGCTTCTTAATACTCAACCTATCGCCTTCCTTCATCAGAATCCAATTACCGCATACCCTCTTCAATCCTCTACCTAATTCTACCCTCTTTTCTATCTCATTTGCTGTGTTTAGGATCTTCAATGCTTTACTAACTAGATCAAAGAGTATGTTAAATGCTGCTGACTTAACAACAGGTAACTTCTGTAGTGCTTCCTTCCTTACACCACTTAATTTTTCAAGGAGCTTATTTACGTCATTAATTGCTCCCTCGAAACTCATCGTCGACCCTAGATTCTCTAAATACTAGGGTTTATTTTATTTCCCTCTCAAATACCTCCTAATATAACTAAGCCTAGGATATTTGCTAATGAGTAGGTCGATATTCTCATAACACTTCATACATAACCTAATACCTGGCTGTAACTCTACTGAGCAGAATCTACATATGAGCTTTCCACATATAAGACAGCTACTGACAGCCAGTCTCTTACGACATACTTCACACATGAGATCCCTACACACAACACAGACACCATTGATTAAGTGCTTACTACAAACCCATCGACCGCATATCCTACATCTACCTACAGCCTCACGCTTTCTGCATACCTCACATAACATTAAGAGACACCACTCAGTATTTTAAAGGTCTGTAGGGATATAGCGTTGGGGATGACCTAACGACACTCTCTGATCAATGATGTTGGTGGAGCGACGGGGACCCGTAATTATTGTTGTCACGTTATTTCAATAACATTCTCAATGTTTGATGCAATCTTATTAAGTTCATTAGGGCTTACCTGCTTGACTATGATAGTTGCTGAGATGTTAACCTCTAAAACACACCTAACGCTTTCTATCCACCTATATAATGGCTCCTTGCTGACTATCAAGAATTTAAACCTCCTTATACCCTTACTTAAGTATTCAAAATACTTCTTCCTTACGTTCTCACATAATGAGGTATAGTCATCCCTGGGCCTTATGATGAAGACCATCTCCTCCACGGAGATAGACCCATAAGAGTGGTTTAGGGATGAAGTATTTAACTTCTAAGCTTCAATAGGTTTAAGTGGTGATTAATACTGAGTAAGTATGACGTAATCATAGTTGGTGCGGGTATAGCTGGTGCTTCACTTGCGTACTTCCTCTCAAAGAAGAAAGTGAAGACATTACTAGTAGATATGAAACCTCCTGAAAGAGTTGGTGATAAGCCTTGCGGCGATGCATTAGGTAAGCACCATTTTGATGAGCTAGGTATAGAGTATCCTAAGGGTGAGGAGTTAGAAGGCATTGTTAAGGGCATAGACCTATACTCACCTAAAGAGGATGTTAGGTATAGAGTATTAGGTGATGGTTTTCAAGTAAATAGGATAGCCTTAACTAAGAGATTCATTAGCAAGGCCGTGGAGGAAGGTGTTGAGTATTTAAGTTTAACTTACGGCTTAGAGCCCATAATTAAGAAGCATAGAGTTGTTGGTGTTAAGTTATGGAGTAAGGATAGAGGGATTTGGGAGGCTGAAGCATCATTTATTGTTGATGCAACAGGTCTTGCTAGAGCCATAGTTAGGCATTTACCTAAAGAATGGCCTGTAAGGGATGATATAGAACTTAAAGACATGAATATAGCCTATAGAGAGATAAGGATACTTAGTAAGGAGATAAATGAGCCTGAAATACATAGGATTTACATAAATAAGGATATCGCACCAGGAGGGTATTGGTGGTTCTTCCCATACTCTATAACCCCAAATAAAGTTAATGTTGGATTAGGCGTGCAAGGAGGCATGGGCTATCCACATCCTAAAGAACTTCTATATAGGTACGTATTGATTAGACCTGAGTTCAGAGGTAGCAAGGTTATTGAAATGGGTGGTGCAGCAGTACCCACCCGTAGACCTATATTATCGCTTGTCTGGAATGGAGTTGGTGTTATAGGTGATGCAGCCTATGCTGTTAACCCCATTCATGGGGGAGGAAAGGGTTCAGCAATGATATCATCATACTGCTTAGCTAACGCCATAATTAATGGTTTAAACTATGGTGAATTAAATAACAGCAACCTATGGGATGCTAATATATGCTACCTAAAAATGTATGGCATAAAGCAGGGTGTACTTGATATCTTTAGAATATTCCTTCAAAGACTTAGTAACGATGATCTAGAGTACGGCATGAAGAGTAAATTAATTAAGGAGGAGGACCTTAATATATTATCACTAAGAGGAGATTTAGAGTTAAGTGTTGTTGAGAAGGCTATGAGACTACTTGCAGGCCTACGTAGGCCCTCCCTACTTCTTAAGCTTAGGACTGTAGCTAAATTCATGGAGAGAGTAAGGAATCACTTCAATAATTACCCTCACAATCCTAAAGACATCTTCACATGGGCTAGGGAGTTAAATGCTATATATAATGAGTACATTCAAAAAATAAGTTAAGCGTAGTCCTTAAGCCATGGATAGTATTTAGCCCACCTATGTAGGAATGGTCTGTAAGTCTTTATGTAGAGTGGGTGAGTCATCATCCTCTTAAGAAGCTCCCTACTCCTCCTATACTTTACGGCTCTACCTATGCTTCCCTCACCCTTCATTCTCACCCATTCATCTAGAGTGAACATATACTTCTTCTGGACGTAATCTCTATACACTTCATTAAGTACGTTAAATGTACAGAATGGTATTATCCTACCGTCAGGCATTAGGTAATGTATGTTGCATCTCATTACTCTCTCTACGTCGTAGTTGTAGAGATCCATGAAATGCATCATACCTATGAATAGGAATTTATAATGCCATACTCCTAAAGCTTCATAGGATTGCTTAGTAAATATGTCAAATAATATTTTAGGTAACGTCTTCTTAAGCTCACTGGGTACGCCTTCCCATTTAATGAACTTCGTTATGAGGTTTAACAATACTTTAGCACCTATCAACATCTTCCTACCTTTTCTTTGTAGTTCTTCTGATTTCTCATAGAGATAGTCCAGGAATCCCTCAACATCTATCATTCTGTTAATCGGTATGAATTCTATTTCCTCAGTATCACTCCTCTTAACATATACGTAAGTGCCTACCCCGCATTCTGGGTGATTAGCCATTTCAAACTTGAACTTCCCTGCTAGAGCTTCTATAAACATCGATATGGGCATTGAAGCAGGTACTGGATACCAATCACTCATCTTTATCTGACCCTTAGTTTGCTCTTCAATAGCTTTAGTTACATCAGCTATTGTGACCCTAAGCTTCTCTCTATCAGCACGCTTAATCATGCCTGTTAACGATACTGGCTGGAAGTTAACCGACCTAACAATATCCATGTTCATAGCTGCAAACCTAAGTATATCACCTAGTTCATGAGTGTTCATACCCTTAATTACTGTGGGTACTAAAACAACGCTTGTCATACCTGCTTTCCTAAACACCTCAAAAATGAATGGGACTTCCCAATGATTCTTAACATTAGCCTTAGGGCTTACCCCATCGAAACTCATATAGACAGTATTCACACCTGCTTCTCTCAACTGTTTAGCATAAGTTACGGCCTCATCCTCACCCTTAAATAGGTAAAGTGAAGCGAATTTGATGCCATGAGTATTTAGCTGTATATGCCTAACACCTAAACTCCTAAGTAGCTTAACGATCTCAACAATATCCTCCCTTAATGTAGGCTCACCACCAGTTAATTGAATAACAGGTGTGACACCCTGCTTCA
>CAZAMI010000016.1:0-17131 GCA_964486465.1 uncultured Desulfurococcaceae archaeon
ATACTCCATAGGTAGTAATGCCTCCTTCAGCTTGCTTTCATCACCTAATTCCTTGTATATGTATAGTGCTTCAGATAATTCATGCATTGTTCTTAATGTTGAGTCCTCCCTGAATGGACCTGTTCTAACTCTTCTTAACTCCCTCATGTGCGCACCAACGCCTAGTACTTCACCAATATCGTGAATTAACTTCCTAACATAGGTACCGTGTTCACAGTGTATCCTCATCAATACAAACGGATAATCGAACTCTAGAATTTCAATGTTAAATACTGTCTTAACTCTTAAGGATCTCTTAACTGATGAACGTACTGGTGGTTTCTGGTAAATCCTTCCTATAAACTGCTTAATAATGCTCCTTAACTTACCTTCAGGTACTTCCTTATGTAACTGCATTACAGCTACGTACTCCTTACTTGATAGCATTAAGTAACCTATAATCTTAGTAGCATCCTCTAGAGCTACAGGTAATACGCCTGAGACCTTGGGGTTTCCCCACCCCTTAGAGGGGCTCTAGGGTCCCCCCGTGACCAGCCCTTCTTAGATTTAAGAGTTTCTTAATCCAAGCTACAACTTCATGACTTGTAGGTCCAGGAGGTTTATCGAGGTTTATTATACCAAACCTTAAGAGTTCCTTAACGGATCTCTTATAAGGTAATTTACCATAATCCTCGCTGGTTGATGCATCCTCACGTTTAACTATAAATCTTCTCCTAATCCCTGCGAACTCATCGAGTCTTTGAATAAACTCTATACCCCTACTTGTTATGTCCATAAGAACACCTCCAAGAAAATTAAGGCTTTAAACCTTTAAAGTAATTCATCGTTGATGCTTAATTAGCTATTTCCTTAATGATAATGCCTCAAGTATCTGCTTTCTCGATATCTTTACTTTTTCCTTCATAAACTCCGTAAGACCTGCTGCTTCTATGGCCTTCAGCACTTCTTCATCACTTGCTCCCTTAGGTATGTCTATCTTCTTATCTAGGGGTTCTATGTGATTTATATTAGCTCTTCTACGCTTAACCCCTGTTAATGACTTCGGCCCTGTTATGAGTACGAAGTTATCATCGATTATGTCTACTATAATACACTTTCTACCTGCTTCTCTACCTAGCAATTTTACACATATCCTACCTACCTCTATAGCTGGCATCCTTAACACCAACTAGATGAGGTAGTTGTAGCTTTAAGTTTTTCTTTAATCAATCACACATCGTTCTTTAATGATTTAAGAACTACTTCAACAGCTTTTAGGGCTATTTCTAAAGTCTCATTAATGCCAAATTTCTCCGTATTGATTACTAAGTCAGCTTTGCTTAGATCATCTATGTCTATCCCGTAGAACTTCATGTATCTACGCCTTTCCGAATCCTCGCGAAGTTTAACCTCCCTCATAGCTTCATCGACGCTTTTACCATCTCTTGATGCTATTCTATCAACCCTAACACTTAGCGGTGCTGTAACAACTATCCTTAAGTGTGCTAAATCCTTTAACACCCAAGCAGATATATGACCATCAACCACAACACATCCCTTCCTAGCTTCCTCCTTAGCTTTACCATCTATTAAGTAATCTATACTTGCATCTCTTTCAGCAAGTTTAGATAATTCCTCAATACTTAACCCTTTTTCCTTAGCTATTTCCCTAAATATCATGCCTAACGATACATATCTTAATCCTAAGCTTTCAGCTAATAACTTAGCAAGTGTTGTCTTGCCACTACCAGGTAATCCGCTCACAGCTATGACTAACTTTAGTCTACAGGCATCACTTCCTGTCAAAAAATGTTCACACTCCCCTAACACTTAATTTAAGTACTGTAGCTAGGCATGACGGACATAGTATGCCTCCATAATATCTCTCAGGTCTTTTCTTAGTTTTAGCACCCCATCGAATTATATTATAATCTCTCGGTACGCCACCTAAGGGTCTACCACATATAGGGCATCTAGCTTCGTATAGCCTTCCCTTCTTGTAGAATATCCTTGTCTCACCACTTGGTACCCTTCTAATTATTCTCTTCCTAGATCTTGACCTATACGCTGGTCTGACCATTACTCAGTCCCTGCCATGAACTCTAGCAGATACCTTAATAAGCTTAACCAAGGATTACCTGCTGGTCAGTCATTAAGCTTAACTTCTGAAACTCTTAACTTATGATGTATTAGCTAGCCTCCTTCAACTTCTGAAGTCCTGAGTACTTAGCATGAAATGGGTAATAAAGCAGTATAACGGCTAGAAGCAGTAACGTATCATTAAGTGAGTCATCAATAGTTATGAAGGGTATCTTGAGCGGTGAATGTAGGAGTGGTTTGATGCCTAAAGCTGAAGCTGCAATTATTACTGTGAACCTAGATACTAGTAATGCTAAGAATATGGCAACCCAAATACTTAGTAGGTTCATTAATACAAAATTACTTAACCTTCTCCTCAACCTCTTATATCTATCCCTTAACGTTCTAACCTTCTTCTCCTTCTCAGGGGATATCACAGCTAGCTTCTCACTCAGCCTCTTCAACTCTTTTATGGTATCTACAAGATTTATTCTCCGTTCATACATACCCATGAGCTTAGAGAATGGTAAAAGAACTAGGAGTGTAACTATGGTGTATATTAGTGCTAGTACCATAAGCGTCCCGTAAACTATATCTTCTCTATAATATTAACTACTTCCTCAGCTGCTTCCTCAGCCTTGCCTTCCCTATTCATTACTGCGGCTACTGAAGCACCAACTAATACTGCACTTGAGATCGCAAACACTCTATTAAGGTTAAGTAGTTCAGCAATTAACTCCTCCCTCGCATAATCGGCTCTATACCTAGTCCTATCCCTTAACTGCCTGGATACTATCTCCTTAGGTGATGCCTCAATTATTATTATCGCATGAGGTCTTAATTCCTCAATAACATGTTTAGGCAGGCCTGGCCATAGACCTGTCTCAGTCTTTATTAGTGCGTGAGTATCAACTATACCCACGAACACACCTTTAAACTTACTTGATAATTCCTCAAATTTCTTCCTAATCTCCTTAGCTGATCTAGCCTGTGCTTCCTGCTGTATTGTTAATGGTAACTTCCTTATCTCGTCCCTACTCTTGACATAGCCTTTACTCACCATGAATTTAAGCATGAAGTCTCCGAAATTAATTACCTCAACGTTATAGCCTTTCTCCTTAAGCTTTTTAACTGCTAGATCTATTACTGTGCTTTTACCAACACCAGGTAGACCAACCATAACGATCAGTTTAAGATTTGTATTTGGTTCCGAGGTCATTTACTACTCACCAATTAATCTCTTAAGTAGTGGGTACGCCTCTAAAGCTCTTTCGTAAGCTATCAATGTGTAGAACTGCTGTACTATACCTACAGCTAGTAATATACCCATTCCAGTACCGTAAGCACTAAATATGTCTGCTATGAGAGCTATTAGAGCTACTATTAATGAGCTTAAGAACGTGAGCGGATAGATGTATTTACCCAGTATTGCCTCAAGGAGTTTGGGATTCCTCCTAACACCCCTAATCTCTAGACCCGCCTTAATCAGGTTCTCAGCTTGAGCACTAGGACTCAATCCTGCTATTTCAACCCACATAAATCCAAAAAGTAGAGCTAAACCGACTAATGCTATAGCAAATATAGTTACCCTTAATGGGTTATAGGCAACTTCAAGCATTGATTGAGGAGGAGCTAAGTAATATACTAAAGCTCTTAATGCGTTAGCAACCCATGGAGCCTTATCACTTAGGTAAGCAGAAGCTAAGTTATTAAGTAGAAGTAAATCTGAGAACACTATACCCACTAAGAGTATTGGTATGTTAGTTACGTAGAGGAACTGTAATGGTACTCTAGTCCTGATTCCGGGTGCTCTCTGCGTAACAACTGGTATATTGACTTTCATTTGCTGTAGGTAAACTAAGACGAAGATAAGCGTTAAAGTTACTATGAAACCTGTTAATGTAGGTAATGTGTAGGTTTTATCCTCAACCCTTACTAAGCCAAAGAATAATCTATTCACATCTATTGAGCCATTGACTACGGAGTCAACTATGTACGGGAAGAAGCCAAAGTATTGATTAGCAACCTTCACTGTTGAGAACATATCCCAAGCTATACGTCTAGCAACACCTGCAAGTATGAACAGGCTAACACCTGAACCTATACCCCATCCCTTCTGTATTGCTTCATCCATTATCATTAAGACTATAGCCCCAAATACGAACTGTAGGTATATAGCCATTATTACGTACATGTTTAATCCGCCAGCAGCTCTATAGTAGAGAGCAAAACCTAGACCCTCAACTAAGGCTATCAGTAATGCTAAACCCTTCTCAGCTTGAGTAAATAGTTTTCTATCCTCAGGTTTTGTTAAGTCAAGTTCTATGAGTTTAGCACCAGCAAGTATCTGAATAATTAGACCTGCCGTAACTAAAGGACCTATGCCAAGCTGTGCTATCGAACCTCTAGCTGATGCGAAGATTATATTTATCAGTACAGGTAATTGAGGTCCCTTAGCTTGAGGATACGCTGCAAGCGGGAATGCTTGTGTTGAAGCCATAAGGAAGTAAGCGATAAGTGCTAGAAATGTATAGAATAACCTCCTTTTTAGGTCAGGCCTTCTAGCAGGCCTTGGAGGTGAGGGGAAGTAGTCACCTATAGTTGCTAGTGCCCTTAGTAACCCCATTAACCTTCCCTTCTAATAACCTTACATAAAGAGTACTTAAAAACTTACGTGAAGTAATGAACTTTATACCTTCAACTTAAGTAATTTGTGACTACTCATTCTTACTAGTGATTATGACTTCGCCACCAGCTTCCTTAATCTTCTCTATAGCTCTCTCTGTAGCATCGAAGACCTTAATCCTAACCTTAAATCTTATTTTACCCTCACCAAGTAATTTGTTATAACCTAGAGCCCCTAAGTCTATGTTATAAAAGCCTTCACTATCAGCTTTAAGCTCACCCCTCCTTACTAAGTTATCGATTATTTCATCAAGTTCATCTACATTAATGCTCTTAACCTTAATAGTTACTGCTGGCGGTCTCGTGAATCCATGCTTACCAAACCAATCTGGGTAGTACTTTACGACCCATGACCACTTATGTTTGTGCATGCCAGCAGCTCCTTTACCACCTCTACTGCCACTCTTTCTATGCTGTCCTATACTACCATATCCATGGGTTCTGTAACCCCTCATATACCTGCTCTTCTTCTTCCTCCTAACCACCATATCTAACACCTCAGATCATACGTTTAAGAAGCTCATTAATCTTATCTCCCCTATATCCTAGCTCGCCCTTAGCTCCGAAAGGCTTCTTAATACTGCCCTTAAACCCCCCTTTAGGTGGGTGTAGTCTAAATATGGGCTTTACTGCATCTTTATATTTATGCCATAAGATCTCTCCCTTGAGTAGCTTATCAACTAATTCATCGATACTACTTACTTTGAATATCCTCTTAATATCCTCCTCCGTAATTGGTTTGTTACCTATTAATCTACCTCTCTTTAGTATTAGCTCCTTGAGGGTCTCCTTATCTATCTCACCCCAAGTTACCCAGTCCTTAACTACCTCAAGCATCCCATCGATTGTTGGGTTCTTTGGGTAAATAACTGCATGGAAT
This sequence comes from uncultured Desulfurococcaceae archaeon, assembly GCA_964486465.1. Classification (GTDB taxonomy): domain Archaea; phylum Thermoproteota; class Thermoprotei_A; order Sulfolobales; family NBVN01; genus CAZAMI01. The sequence continues at coordinate 5,624 of CAZAMI010000016.1, forward strand.
TTACGTACTAATCTAAGCATCTTAAGTGTTGCCCTAACCTTAGGTGGTACATCAACGGTACCTCTTATCCTTATTATGGCGTACAAGGTCATCTTACCTCCTCACCCAGTCGTAAGGTGTCACGAATCTATACGTCCTCTTCAATGCATTATATGTAGCTAAAACAAAGTTTAAGGTAGTTCTTGTCTCACCCTTAGTCCACGTCCATATATCCCTAATGCCAGCATATCTTAATACTACCTTAGCCGCATCACCAGCTACTAAGCCTGTACCCTTAGGTGCTGGTAGTAACCTTATAGTTACACTACCTGATTTGCCTTCAACCATGAATGGCACACTATGGGGTTCATTACAAGAACACTCCCAACTACCGCAACCCCTCCTAACAGGTATTATGTTTAGTTTAGCGTCTCTTAGAGCCTTCTCTATAGCTTGCCTAACCTGCCTAGCTTTACCTATTCCTATGCCGACATAGCCATCCATATTACCAACAACTACCAATACTCTAAATCTCGTTAATTCACCTGCATCAGTTTGTTTTTGAACTATATTGACGTCAACAACTTCATGTTTTAAGTCAGGCATTAAATAATCAACTATCTCAGGCTCTCTTATGGGTAAGTTCATATCGAAAATCTCCTTAATACTGGTTATTTTGCCCTCCTTAACCATCTTACCAATTCTAGTCCTTGGAATCCATTCCTCAAGACTTGGTGCTCCACTCATGATTATCACCCAAACATCTCAATTATTTTCTGCTTAACCTCCTCAAAATGTTTAGGTAATTCTCTTGGGTCAAGTCCTCTAGCAAGAATTTGTGCGAATTGCCTCTTAAATTTCTCTGGATCCTTTGATAGAAGTAGTTCAGCATACTTAGCGATATGCTCACCCTTAATCCTGTCCTCAGTGGGTAGTATCTCCTCAGAAGCGGGTACTTCAATACCAGCATCCCTTAAACCTTTAATTGCAGCAAATATTCTAGCACCTCTTATTGCTCTGTGAAGTCCTATGTCAGGTACTGCGTAGGTTATACCTAATTTCTTAGCTTTCAAACCTGCAAGAAGTCCTGTTAAATAGGCTGCGGGAGTATTATTTGGATCGCCCTTCCATCCAAGTTTGAAGAGAGTTTTACTGTGAACACCAATAAGTGTTTTATCACCCTGGGGTGCAAACTCTATTATTTGCACAATGATGTACCTATTAGTCTTCCTAATTATTGCTCTAATCTTTTGACCTGACTTAATCATTCTATATCTCTTATAGTAATTAGTTTTACCCTCCCTTCTTCTTCTCCTTGGTACTTTATATTTAGGTCCTCTAGCCATTACTACCTCACCTGAATTCCAAGCTCTTGTAGGTGTCTCTTTAAGTCAGCAAGACTTCTGAAGGTACCTCCCTTAGCTAACATGTATAACCTTCTGTACGTTCTCCTATCTATTACTTCATGATCTCTTAACCATCTTAAGAACCTCCTTATTTTTCTTATAGTCATGACCCACATTCTCTTACTATCCATTCTAGCGTCTTTAGCGCCCTTCCTGCTACCAGGCCCTCTCCTTCTACCCTTCTTCTTTCTCTCATGCCTTACCTTCCATCTACCCCTTGAATTCCTACGTTCCGGAATTACGTATATGGCTCCTTCCTTTATTAACCTCTTTATGTCCTCCCTCCTTAAAGCTGCCTCAACATCCTCAATTCTACTAGGGTCTATTCTAATCCTAGAAACACCTACTCCCAATACTTCAGCTGCAAGCCTCTTCTGTATACTTAGATCCGTCATGGCTTACTCACCAGTATTAGCTACTTTAAAGCCCAACTCCCTAGCCTTAGCAATAATTTCTACCCTCTTTTTAAGGCTAATGGTAGATGCTACGTATACTATGACCTTAGTTGGATCAAGACTTTCCAACTCCTTAACATTATGAATAACTACAGGTCTTAAACCTGTTGGATGTAAACCTCTAATAACTTTTGGCGTCCTATAACCTACGCTAACTACTGGGGGATAGCCCTTAAGCTTTAGTCTCATTGGATTATCCTTACCTCTGGGTTTCTTCCACTTAAGATTGTTCTGAAACTTCTTGAATTTCCACCAAAGATGTCTAAGGAATTCAGGCTTCTTCTTAAGTCTTATTAACCGGATAAACCTCTCTCTAGTTAGTTTTGTTATTGATGACATTGATCATCACCCCTTCTCGTAGATGTATATGCCGTCAACGAATACCCTCCTATCAAATCCTCTAATCTTCGTTGCTTGCTCAATATTGGCAGCAGTCTGACCTACTTCCTCAATATCTGGACCTTCAACAATTATGTCTTGCTTCTCAACTCTCACCTTAGTATTACCTACTATCTTAGCAATTCTAGGTGCTTTCTCGCCTAGGAAATTTTCTATGATTACCTTATCACCTTGAACCCTAACTGATATGGGGAAGTGTGAGTAAACAATTTTTAATTTATATCTAAACCCTTCCTTCACACCTTCAATCATATTCCTTATGTGTGCTGCTATAGTGTGTGTTAGCGCCTTAAGCCTTCTATTAGCAAAGTATGACTCAATCACTACCCTATTATCCTCCTTGTGGATTCTGATATTACGTGCGTATGAGAAGTCCCTCTTAACAATTCCCTTAGGTCCCTTAGCCTCAACTACCTTACCTCTTACTTCGATACTAACACCTTCAGGTATTTCTATTTCCTTCCTAACTATTACCTCCTTAGCCATGACTTAACACCCTAGTTCAGTATACGTAAGCTAGTAATACACCACCAATCTTTCTTTCTAAGGCTTCCCTATGAGACATTACCCCCTGTGATGTTGATAGTATGAGTATTCCTATATCTCTTGAGGGTAAGTACTTCCTTAGCCAATGCGGCATTTCCCGTAACTCTTTATACTTAACGGAGAATCTTGGCTTAATAACACCACACCTATTTATCCTCCCAAGTAATTGAACCTTAATCTTGCCCCAACGACCATCATCTATATGCTCAAATTCACCTATATAGCCGTACCTCTGCATCACCCTTAAGACCATAGCTATGAGTTTAGAAGCTGGAGTAATTATTGCTTCCTTATGACCCCTCATCTCATTATTCATTATTGTTGAGAGCGCGTTAGCTAATGGATCTATTACTACCACTCTCCCACCTCACGCATATTTCTTAAATCCTAACTCCCTAGCTACCTCTCTAAAGCACTGTCTACAGAGGTAAAGTCCGTATTTCTGAATAACAGCATCTCTACTGCCACATCTTTGACATACTTGAACTCCTCTACCGTATTTCCTAATTACTGGGGGTTTGAACTTTCCCATTCTAGATCACCTTAACGTTTAATTCCTTAATGAAATAAACTATTGCCTCAATCTTAGATACTCTATGTCTTCTAGGTATAGTTGATCTCTTAATTCTACGTCTCATAACCCTAAAACCCGGCCTCTCAAGACTTACTGCTACATCCATTCCGAAAATACCTATTTCGGGATCATACTTAACGCCTGGTATCATTATGTGTTCAGTTATACCGAATGATATATTTCCGTAGTCATCGAAACTTGAAGCCTTAACCCTCCTACCGACAGCTTCTAAAGCTTTATCAAGGAATGAGAATGCCCTCTCCCTATGTAGGGTAACGACTACAGCTATTGGCTCACCCTTTCTAATACCAAACTCCTTTATCGTCCTCTTGGCTCTCCTAAATGATGGTTCTTGACCTGTTAACTCTCTCAACACCTTAGCTGCCTTCTGAAGTCTCTCACCTGAAGTGCCCACACCTATATTTACGGTAACTTTAGCCAATCTAGGTTTAAGCATGGGGTTAGATTCCCATCTCTGTAAGATCTCATTAATTATCTCTTCATTAATTATAAAAGTACTCTTCGCGAGGCTCATAATGCTCCCTCGGGCAAGGTTATTTCAGGTTTATCACGCCCGATAATCATTACTTTATCCTGGGTCGTGTAAAACTTATCGCCCTTCATATCCTCTAAAGCCACCTGCTTTCTATAGTGCCTCATACCCCAAGAAATATCAAGTATCCTACCGACCTTACCAACGTTTTTACCTCCTATTACGATTGCCAGCATTCCCTTTTCTAAGGGATAGTAATCAAGAATCTTCTGATCAGGGAGGGATATCTTTAGTGTACCCATAGTTTTATATGAGTCCTCTACAGGGTTTGTTGGATCCGACACACGTATTAGTACGTTCCTACCATCATGTAAGTTGAGCTGGATATGCCCGCCTTTAACCGTGGTTTTATTTTCTATCCTGCATAGCTTATATTTAGCTTCTTCCTTACTTATCGGTATTAGTGATAAAAACTTAACAGGTACGGGGATCATTCTAAAGGTCTCGCCGGTATCAACGATCTCTAATACGTCCATTAAACCTACTGGATACTTATAGTTCTTCCTCACTCTACCATCGACTTTAAAGTGACCTTCAGCAATTAGCTTCCTCGCCTCCCTAGCTGTTTCGGCATAACCTAAGATATCACGAACAATAATGAGTAAAGGTATTGATCTCTCAATTGGGTGAGGTCCCGGTGATGACTTTACAGTCCAGACATACTCCTTCCTAAGTATAGGCCAAAAATCTGGTGCTGCTAATCTCTTCAGATGTCTGCGACCACCCATCCTAGCCATTACTTACCGCCTCCTTCACTACCTCTTTCTTCACTTTTAACTTCTTCCTTCCTAACCTCCTCCTTAGACTCTTGAGTACTCTCTCTAACTTCAGCCTTCTCCTCACTCTCGACTTTTGCCTCTTTAGCTTTCCTTCTTCTCTCAATTATCTTTTGCCTATACTTATCTGATAAGTCAAGCTTAACTATCATTACCTTGGATGGATGTATTGGGTAGTAAACAGGTGTACCATCAGCTCTCTTAAGCGTAACTCCCTCAACGTATATCCTCACCTTCTCATAATCAACCCTTACAACCTTACCCTCATGACCGGCCCAATCACCTCTCATAATCCTAACGACATCACCCTTTCTAACAGGTAATTTCTTAACACCATATTGCTTTATTAGCTCATCAGAGAGCCTAGCATTAAAGAATGCGTGTCTCTTGTGGAGTGGTGCGTTGAAGTATGCATACCTCTGCTTACTAGGCTTACTTGAAGATGTTAATTTAACCATTACTTATCACCTCAAACAATTATTGTAGCTAAGTTCGATATTCCACTCCATCTTTCTGCTGCCTCCTTAGCTACGGGACCCCTGATTTCAGTGCCCTTAGGAGCACCTTCAGGAGTTACTATAACACATGCGTTATCTTCAAATGCCACCCATGTACCATCAGGTCTTCTAAACGGTTTCTTCTGCCTGACAATTACTGCATACATGATCTGACCCACTAAATCAGCATTACCCTTCTTAACAGTAACTACAACTAAATCACCAACAGTTGCGAATGGGATCCTTCTAAGCCTTGTCTTCACACCAGGAACTCCTATAACCATAACCTCCTTAGCACCACTATTATCTGCGACTCTAAGTCTAGTACCTACTTGAATGCCTGCAACCCTACGAACCCTACCGAAGTTAGCACCTCTACCTCTCCTAGCTGACATTACTCACCACCCTTCTTTAAAACACCTAAGACAACCCAGGCAACGGATTTAGCTATGGGTCTAGTCTCACCTATTAGGACAACATCACCCGGTTGAGCATTAATGCATGGAGGATTATGTGCATGAATTTTAGATCTTCTTCTTTCATACCTCATATATTTCCTTATATAGACAAGATACTCACGCTCAACTACGACGGTTCTCTTCATTTTCGCCTTTACGACCTTACCTACAAGTAAGCCTCCACGAACTTTTAAGTGACCATGCCATGGACATAAGGGATCGTCACATGTAGTCTCAGGTGGTTTTAAGCCTTCATATCTTATACCTGGATCCCTATATGTTAATTCTTTCTCACTCATATACTCCACCTCTTAATTTTCTTCAACCTCTCTTCAGGTCTACCAATGATTAAATCCCCTAATACCTCTACACTAATGGTCTTAGGAAGTTTAAAAAGGAATTTGCCTCCATGCTTAGGTACCACCTTCTCCTTACCACTAATTGTTAATACTCTTAATGTATTCCTAGTTTCATCAACAACTAAGCCCTTAATCCCTCTCAATGTGGGATCAGTATGGTCAATTATCTCAACTTCTAAGCCTATGAGTTCGTGGAAATATATGTTCCTACGAGTATACTTCATCTTTTACCACGCTTCTCCCTCTCCTTCCTAAGCTTTTCCTCTCTCATAACCGTAAGTATCCTAGCGATGTTCTTCTTTATGACCCTAATCCTTCCTGTATTCGTTAATGTCCCGAGATATGCTTGGGTCTTTAACTTAATTAATTCAAGTCTTAACTCCCTAAGTAATTTAAGTCTTTCCTCAGGACTCATTTTCCTTATCTTATCTGCTGACATACTCATGAAGTACCACCTCCTTTACCTTCGCCAGAGGTAGTGCTTTCTACCCGGCCCTCCTGAGTACTCACTTCCTTAGTTACTTCCTCCGGCGTTTTAATCCTAACTATATCATCAGGTTCACCAGCCTTCACTATTAATACTTGAATACCGTACATACCAGGCTTTCTAAGTAAGTGAACTACTGCTCTCTCAACAAGTCTTTCAACATGAGCTCCAGTCTTGTATACCTTACCTGCGCGTATCTTCTCATACCTAGCTCTTTCGCTAGTTAACTTACCACTTATAACTATTTCAGCACCTATGGCTCCAGCAGCTAGAATCCTCCTTAATGCGACATAGGCAGCTCTTCTGAAGTGGTAACCTCTCTCTATGGCTAGGGCTATTCTTGAAGCAACTATTCTTGCATTTAAATCTGGGTTTTCGACTTGAGTTACAGTTATCTGTGGATTCTCTAATCCGAAGTACTTCTGGAAGATCTCAGTTAACTGCCTGATAGTTTGACCTCTACGACCTATTATTAATGCGGGTCTATCAGCATATATTATTACTCTAGTCCCTAATGGTGTCTTAATAACATCAACATGAGAATAGCCAGCACGCATAAAGTTCTTAGCTAGAAATTCATCAATTTTTAGTTTAGTGAAGCCTAATTGAAGGAAGTATTTCTTAATGTTAACCAATCATTTCACACCTCCGCAACAATTACTTCTAGATGTGTACGAGTACCTATCTTAGGTGTTGCTCTACCAAATGCTCTAGGCATCCAACGCTTTATGTACATACCCTTATGTGCTGCAGCATGAACTATCACTAATCTTTCGATATCTAGGTTTTTGACTTCAGCATTATTCCTAACATTCCTTAATAACTTTAAGATATACTTAGCTGCCTTGACTGGATACCTACCTATAGGTGATTTCCACTTAGGAAATAAACCAGGTAACTGTCTCTTATGAGCTATTGCTAATTTATATCTAGTATATGGTATTGGTTTCTTCAAAGCGATGACGTCCTCAAGAAGTTTTTCAGCTTCACTGAACTTCATACCTCTAATTATTTTAAATATTTCATAAGCCTCTTTAAGTGAGATAGGGGCATCCCACATCATAGCCTTAGCACTACGGTTAGGATCTATATCCTTCCTCGAATAGTGCCATGTAGGCATTACCTAGCACCCTCAACCACTGCTTAAAGCATTAATGCAGAGCTTATAAATTGATGGGGAGGATATACCCCTTAGGCCTAAGATGACTAGGCTGAGTGATTTATAAATTTTAATCTATAGAATAATCTATGCGATGCTACTGTAAGTCTTTCAGGCTTAATGATTAACTCTTTTTAGCTTTGACATGTCTAATCTATGGTGAGTTAGGGTTATGCCAGGCATAAGTCTAAGGAGGATTAATGATTATACATGGGAGATTCCTAAGGGTGCTAAGTCATGTATGAGGGTTTCAGCAATAATATTTGCTGATGATTACCTATTAAGCAAGATGAGAGAGGACTTAACACTACAGCAGGCAGCCAATGTCGCATGCCTACCCGGTGTACAGCCTAACGTTTATGTCATGCCTGATGGACATCAGGGTTATGGCTTCCCGATAGGTGGCGTAGCGGCTATGGAGGCTAATGAGGGTGTTATCTCACCTGGTGGTGTAGGGTATGACATAAATTGTGGTGTTAGATTACTAAGGACTAACCTATCATACGAAGATGTGAGACCTAAGCTTAAGGAATTAATCGATGAGTTATTCAGAAATATTCCATCAGGTGTTGGAAGCACTGGTAAGGTTAGACTTGGTATTGATGAGTTAAGTAGAGTCTTAGATGAGGGAGTTGAGTGGGCTATAAGGAGAGGTTTTGGGTGGAGTGATGACCCAGAGTACATAGAGGAAAGAGGAAGTATGAAGGGTGCTGATTCAAGTAGGGTTAGTGATAGAGCTAAGAGGAGAGGTGCTCCACAGCTAGGTACATTGGGGGCAGGTAACCACTTCTTAGAAGTTCAAGTCGTTGACAGGATTTACGATCCATCAATAGCTAAAGCATTGGGTATTGAACATGAAGGTCAGATTATGGTTATGGTACATACGGGGTCGAGGGGTTTAGGGCATCAGGTAGCTAGTGACTACTTAATGGTTATGGAGAGAGCTATGAGGAGGTATGGTATAAGACCACCTGATAGAGAATTAGCTTCAGTACCATTTAATAGTAAGGAAGGTCAGGACTACTTCGCAGCAATGCAGGCAGCAGCTAACTTCGCCTTCACTAATAGACAGTTAATAACTCACTGGGTCAGAGAGTCCTTCGCTAGAGTATTTCATACCGATCCAGATAAGTTAGATTTACATATAATATATGACGTAGCTCATAACATAGCTAAGGTTGAGGAGCACGAGGTTAATGGTAAAAGAGTTAAGGTTGTAATACATAGGAAGGGAGCAACAAGAGCATTCCCACCAGGTCATCCTGAAATACCTAAGGCTCATAAATCAATAGGTCAGGTAGTATTAATACCTGGATCAATGGGTACCGCCAGCTATGTGATGGTAGGCATCCCGGAGGGAGCTAGATCATTCTATTCAGCAGCACATGGAGCTGGTAGATGGTTATCAAGAGCTGAAGCGGTTAGGAGATTCAGACCAACGCAAGTAGAGTCAAATCTAATGAGGAAGGGCATATACCTCAGAGCGGCAACTAGGAGAGTAGTTTCTGAAGAAGCACCAGATGCTTATAAGGATGTAGACAAGGTAGCTCTAGTAACACATAAGGTTAAGATAGCTAAACTCGTTGTTAGATTAAGACCTATAGGTGTAGCTAAAGGATAACGGTTAAATTATGAAGAAGAAAGTAATAAGAGGTTATGTTATAGTTAAAAGGGTTTTATCAAAGGCAGTAATAAAAATCATGAACAAGACCATACATATAAAGCTTATACCATCAGAATTAAAACTAACCAGGTACTTAAAGTCATCACTTAGTCCCGGTGAATATAAGACAATCTTAATGGCTGATAGACCTGAATACGTAATAAGCGTTGACGATATATCTGAAGTACTAGTTTCAACTATAAGGAGTAATAGAAAAGATATTAGAGATCTCTTTACTAACGAGGATATTAAGGAGGTCTTCCAAATGATTTTTTACCTTAAGTCGGGCTCAGATATAAAAGTTCTACTTAGATATAATGACTTTCTTAAAATGAAGAATTTCCTGAAGAAGCATGGTAAATATTCTTAGGAAGTTAATTTATTGATGAAGAACTTTTTATTAATTCATGATCGCCCCTTTCATTTGGGGGATGATGAACTTTCGGTCGCTATGATTAATGAAGTCACTTCCTCCCCCTGACCGTCAATGATACGGTATTACTTCATTGCGACGAATAATGTTGATCTGGTAGCTTTAAGTCCTGGCTCGCCATGTTCTACCTTACGTGTCGTTGGTGCGAACTCCCCTAAGTAATGTCCTATCATTTCCGGGGTTATCTTAACAGGTACGAATTCCTTACCGTTATAAACCTCAATGGTTAAACCAACCATCACTGGTAGTATTATCATGTCCCTAACATGAGTTCTAATCCTAACATTCTTACCCTTAGCCATTAACTCTCTAGCCTTCATTATCTTCCTGAGCAACTTAAGTCTCGGAGATTCACCCATACCCATTTGCATTCTCCTCTCTTGGACTTGAGGATCTGACTCACGTAGTAATGATCTTCTAGCCCTAGCTGGTAATAGTTTAAGTAACTCATCCATCGGCATATTTAGCAATTCCTCTAAGGTCTTACCCTTATACTTAAAGTTCCTCCATTCAGGCGGTATTTCAATACCCGTAGTGCTAGTACCCATACCCCAACTCCTCTTATGATGCTATTAACAACCCTATTTAAGTTTCCTGTTCTTAGGAATACATAATAGGTATGACTTAAATAAAGCATGTAATAATAGAGTCAGCTTTACTAAATACCGTATGTCTCTATATCAACATTAAGCAAGGATAGAGTTGCTACAAGAGCTTCTAATGTACGAATACTTAACACTCCCTGACCAGGTATGAAGTTTATTTTGAAGCGTATGGATGCTTCTCTGAGGAACCTCTTACTAACTAATTCATTAAAGTCTTTAGAATGGTTACCAAAAAGTAATACCACACCACCACTTTCCTTAATCGATTTAATTAGCGCTTTTCTTAACGGAACTCTGATGTAATTATCTCCATCCTTGCTCGTGAGAACTAATGTTCCCGGAAAGCTCTTTATTAGCTCGAGTAGATCCCTCTCATTTAAGGCTATATGTGTTCTATATCCTATATACTCATTTATGGAATCAGTACTTACGACTTCACAACGAAGTGGTTCCTCATTAATTACCTTAATTAATACTCTTTCGTTAACATTAAGTTCACGGTTTGATTGCGTGAAGCAATACTTACTATACCCTATGAATACCTTAGCCTTAACACCGTAACTAGTAACTACTATGCCCTCCCTTAAGTCACCTTTCTTAGGTCTTGATCCCTCAGGATTGTGTGTAACTATGTTTAATGGAGGTAAAACGCCTGCAAATTTAAGCTCAGGTATTACGGGTACTAATCTCTTCCTAAGGTATGGAGGTATTAAGAGGTAATCAAGTATTAATTTAAGGAAATTCACCTCCTCATCACTTGATTCCCTATCCTTGAAAATGACTACATTATCAACTCTGTAAGTTGCTAGTATACGTGCTAATAAGCCAGCAAACTCTGTTTTAGATCTTAAGTCAGGGAGTATTGTTATGTTCGATGAGGGAATGACCACAGTGGTTTCCACACTCCTTTTCCTCGGAGGCCATACGAATGGCATTATCGTACCTTAAAGAAAATGAATGATTTTGTTACCTCCTAGATTATGGATTACTTCTTACGCTTCTTCTCCTTACCTTTCCTACCTTTTTTACTCTCCTCTTCGGAAGTACTACCGCTCTTCTCTCCAATACCCATGAATAATGTAGTTCTTTGTCTACCTCCCATCCTATCACCTCTAGAGAAGTATTTTTAGGAGTAAAAAGGTTGTATTTTTGGATGATG
>CAZAMI010000017.1:0-17124 GCA_964486465.1 uncultured Desulfurococcaceae archaeon
ATACGGAGTGCGGCGGTCGTCTAGCCTGGTCTAGGACGCCGGCCTGCCAAGGTAGAGGTCCCGTAGAACGCCGGAAATCCCGGGTTCAAATCCCGGCCGCCGCACCAAATCCTTAATTCTTAAGGCTCAGTGGGTACCCTCATGATAGCTAATCTGGTTAAATGGTTCATTAGGAAATATAGTGATATCATAGCAGTTTATGAGGAATTAAGTAGTGGCTACATTCATTGGCGTGTTAGACCCTGGGATATCATTAAATTAGTAAGAGGGAAGTATATAGCTGATTTAGGATCAGGGCATTGTGTACAAGGCTCATCAATAGTTAGTGAAGGAAGATCAGTTTACACTTTATGCCTAGATTTATCACCATCAATGCTTGCTAAGGGTAAGATAAGGTTTAAGGACTTAATGCTTGACTTTATAGCCTCTGACGCTCTAGCAATACCGTTAAGAAGCAGATCCATCAATGCTCTCTTAACCATAGCGGCATTACATCACCTAGACATAAATGAGTTAGTAAGGGCGTTAAGTGAGATTAGGAGGGTAGTACATAGTGGGGGCATCATACTAATAACTACGTGGTCCCCTTGGCAGTCAAGATTCTTAGTAAAACTCATCGCTATGTACTTAATGAAGGTATTAGATGTTAGAATACATCCTAGGGAATTTCTAATACCTTGGAGGAGTAAGTCAAGAACGATATTAAGGTGTTATGTATTGTACAGTCTTAAAGAGTTAATTAATGTTGTAAAGAAACTCGGTTTTAAAGTTATTAGTAGTGGTTACTTTAGGCCTTACCCTAAGGGTTCAAGTAATATCTACATTATAGCGCTTAATCCTTAAGGTACTTAACCATGTATGGTGAATTAGGAGGTCTCTCGTACCCTAGCTTTCTATAATACTCACGAACCCCTATACCTGATAGTATTATTATTTTGTTAGCATTGAATTCGTACTTAGCTATCTCCTCAGCTGTCCGCAGTAATTTCTTACCCCAGCCTTTATGTTGCCATGCATCCTCATAATCTAAACCTACAGGTACTTGTGGACCATAAACATGTAGCTCCCTAACTATAGCAGTTCTAGAGTCGACTTCAACTCTATGCGCCTTACTTGATGGTATCCTAAGTCTTAGTAAGCCCACGATGATGTCATTTCCCATATCCTCAGCAGCTATAAATACCTCCATGCCTTCACTAGCCTCATAGTACTCTTTAGTTATTACGACTTTACCTAATCTTAACCCTCTCCTTAAAGCCCTACCGACTTCCCTATATCTGATTTCCCTTATCCTTATACCTTTCTCTATGGCTCTCCTCTCAACAAATTCCCTTAAGTTACCTAGATTAGGTCCTGCCTCAATGATTGGTGCTGGCACATCTCTCTGTACTCTCATAATCCTAACCCATTTAGGTATATACTTATACATTTCTGAGATAAGTTCTATTGCTTCCTCATTAGTTAATGGGCGGTACTTACCTTCCTTCCACCATCTATATAATTCTGTACCTCTAATTACGAGTGTTGGGTATATCTTTAGCATATCAGGTCTAAAATCGGGATTCTCGAATATTTCTCTTATCATCTCTAAATCCCTATCTACATCAGAACCAGGTAATCCAGGCATTATATGATAGACTATCTTAAACCCCGAGTCCTTTAGAATTCTAGTTGCTTCAATTATTTCCTTAACACCATGACCTCTACGAATTCTCCTCAACACATCCTCGTATATGCTCTGAACACCAAGCTCAACTCTCGTACCACCTAGGTATAACATCTCATCAGTGTGTCTTTCCTTTGCCCAGTCAGGTCTAGTCTCAAAGGTGACACCAACAACTCTTATCTTAGCTGTCTCATTCCTGAGTTGGGCTTCCTCAAGTGATGGTAACTTACTAGGTTTTGATTCAGGAAACCTATTAAATGCCTCATAAACATTGGTCATGAACCATACTCTATAATCCCATGGAAGGGCAGTAAATGTTCCGCCCATGACTATTAGATCTATCTTACTCGGTGTGTGACCCAGTATTAGGTACTGTTTCAACCTATCTTGAACTTGTAAATAAGGATCGTAATTATTCCTTATAGCTCTCATTAATGCAGGTTCATCACCTATGTAGCTCTGTGGAGTTCCTATGTCAGGTCCTCCAGGGCAATATACGCATTTACCGTGAGGACATGGAAAGGGAGCGGTCATAACAGCAACTATGGTTACTCCTGACAACATTCTGGTAGGCTTCCTAATTCTAGCACTACCTTCAATACTTTCTAAATTAGCAGCCTCCATTAATGATTCCACAAACACTAATACATTCAAAATTAAAAAGCGGTACAGAGCAGAGAGATAGGGTGCCGCGGTAGTATAGCCCGGCCAAGTATGCGGGCCTTTCGAGCTCAGGCGAGGATAGCCCGTGACCCGGGTTCAAATCCCGGCCGCGGCACCACCGACCTCTAAACACTTTTCTCTCCACACATAACAATACTTGGATGAAGAACCTCGATCCCATCTGAGTAAGTGATGAATGTAGCTCGCACTGATTAGAGCTTCTTAAGTATGATACCCTTACCGGGCTCTATATTGAGTATGAATGCTCCCGTGTAATGGTTAGTCATTCTCATCTTCTTTACTATTAAATACCTCCTGACATGTTTAGCTTCCTCAACATTATCCATCCATAGATGAATAACGCCATCGGCTATATGCTCAAGTCCGAAGCCGAAAGTACTATTATGTATAATGAGTCCGCACTTTAGTAGGAAGTTTTCATGAGGCTTTACAGATAGATCGTAAACGAAGTCTCTATACCTTATCTCACGAATATTCCGTACCTTAACATACTTAAGGCCATGTTGATTAATAACTACTTCATCACCCCTACTTAAATAGCGTATCGGTGTGAATGACAACGTGTCTCGAAACTTCTTAAGTAATCCATGATCACTAGTTAGAATTGCGGATTTTCCATCACTTAACTCAACTTCATATGCTACTCCATGTGATTTATGCTTGATTAAAGCACGTATTGGTGACCAAGTAATCCTGTAATTATTTAAATTTAATGACTTAACCCTTACATTGTAATTTACGGGTATGGCGACGTTGAATGCCTCGCTATACTTGAGACCAATGGTGTCTTCAAGGTCCTTAAGAGTTATTTCAAATTCTTCATTATTTAACTTTATGTTTATTAATTCGTCCTTACCTACACTCTTGGTAGTCATAGCATATTGGGAAACTAAGTACGCGGTAACGTTATCTCTATGTGTAGCTATTTTTAATTGATATGAATACTTCCTAGCCATTGCTGGTTTATCGGCCCAGAAGGCTGAGAGCGAATCTATTATTAATCTAACATGTCTTAATGGGGTCCTCCTACCTTCAGTAGTTAATCCTAATACTTGGTAAGCCTCAGTTATAGCTGCAACCAATGTCTCAATATCTAATGCAGCGTATCTTCTACGCCTTTCACCTTCAGCACTGAATTCGCTAGTTAATTGTTTAGCCATCTTCAATAGACTAAATATGTCAATGACAACTATGTTTGGTCTACGTGTAGGTACTTCACCTCCTAGATAATGTATCTCGTACTCCTCAAAGTTCATACCGAATTGTTCAGCCTGACGTATTACATCCCTAAATTCCGCTTCAGTTGTTACGTATATTACTGGATCCCCCTCCTTAAGACCCTTATAGGCATAATGCATACACATTATGGATTTACCAGTACCTGGTTCACCAGTTATTGCCACCCATGAACCCTTAGGTATACCCCCCTCTAATGCTTCATCAAGTTCGTTAATACCTGTACTTACCCTGTATATCCTTAGCTGATATCTGCTCAAGCAGATCACTTCATGTAAGTTATTCCCTATAACGTTTTTAAGACCCCTACGACTAATCTTGTGGTGTTTAGTATTGTGGAACATTTTAGGTTAAGTCCCTGGGCCTCAGAAAAAATTACTGAGTACGAAAAACTATTCAAGTATTTCGGAATAAAACCGTTCACTGAGGTTTTAAGTAAGCTAGCTCAAATAACTGAACCACACATGCTTATGAGAAGGGGTATAGTCTTCGGACATAGGGATTTTGAGAAGGTTATCGAGGCACTAAAGGAGAGAAAAAGATTCGCAATACTAACAGGGCTCATGCCCTCAGGTAAGATGCATTTTGGCCATAAAATGGTCATAGATCAAGTAATATATTATCAGAAATTAGGTGCTGAAATATTCATAGTCATAGCTGATGCTGAAGCATATGCTGTGAGAAGGTTGGATAGGAAAGAAATAATCAATACAGCAATAAATGAGTATATAGCTAATTACCTAGCTCTAGGCCTTGAGACACATAGGCTTCATGTATACTTTCAAACTAATTACAAGAGAGAGTACTACAGATTAATACAATTATTCTCACGTAAAGTGACTATGGCGGAATTGAAGGCAATATATGGTGAGGACTTAGAGCCCGGGAAGATAATAGCGATATTCACTCAATTAGCTGATATACTACACCCTGAATTACCTGAATTCGGTGGATTCAAAACAGTCTTAGTCCCTGTAGGTGCTGACCAAGATCCCCACTTAAGACTTGCTAGAGATGTCGCTGATAGATACTCTGAACTTGGCTTCGAGAGACCTGCCGCTACATATCATAAATTAATGACGGGACTGGATGGTGGTAAAATGAGCTCCTCAAGACCTGAATCATACATAGCATTAACTGATCCTCCAGAATTAGCTTCAAGAAAAATACTTAGATCATTAACTGGTGGTAGGGCTACAGCTAGGGAGCAAAGAGAATTGGGTGGTCAACCAGAGAAGTGTCCGGTCTTTGAAATGCTTTCGTATCACTTGATAGAAGACGACAATGAATTAATGAGAATATATGATGAGTGTAAATCAGGAAGGCTTCTTTGCGGTGAGTGCAAGCTTAGGACTAGGGAGATGTTAGTAAAATTCCTTGAAAAACATCAGGAAAGACTTGAAAAGGTTAAGGACTTAGCTAAGCAAATAGTTAAGCAACCTAACTTCTAAATTATCCACTAAGAAAAACTTAACTGCTGAAAATAGCTAGTTTTTGGTGCCGGGGTGCCCGAGCGGTCTAAGGGGGTGGGCTCGAGTCCTTCCAGCATGTAATGGGAGACCCACTGGGCTTTGCGCCCGCGCGGGTTCAAATCCCGCCCCCGGCGCCATTCATGGTGTAATAAATTGGTTAGGATCAGGGGCTTAAGAGTCATTAGGGAGTTCGATCCTTGGGGTTCACCATTATGTACATGCCCACACAAGTTTACATTAAATCCGTATACAGGATGCGGCCATCACTGTCTTTATTGCTATGCGAGATCATACATAAGAGACTTTGATAAACCTAGACCTAAAAACAGGCTTTTAATAAACTTATTACATGATCTAGATAGATTACCTAAGAATGCCTTAATATCTATGAGTGAAAGTAGTGATCCATACACACCGTCAGAGCATAGATTAGGACTCACAAGAAAGGCTTTATCATTAATCATTAGTAAAAGGTTTAGAGTACTCATCATAACTAAGTCAGACTTAGTTACTAGGGATGCTGATGTACTAAGTAAAGGACGTGTAGCTGTGGCAATAACTATAACGACGGTTGATGATTCATTAGCTAGAAAATTAGAACCCGAAGCACCATCACCTACTAATAGGATTGAAGCTATCAGAAGATTAAGTAAATCGGGGATACCTGTGATCGTCCGCTTAGATCCGGTGATACCCTTCATAAATGATGATCCCCTAGATGTTGAGGAGTTAATAAGTGAGGTAGCTAAAGCAGGTGTCATACAGATTTCTTCATCAACTTATAAGGCGAGACTCGACTCCCTAAAGAGGCTTTGTAGCGCATTTCCTAGCTTGAAAGACAAGTTGATAGATCTCTATTTAATTAGAGGTGTTAAGATAAGTGGTTATTATTATCTACCATATGAGGTTAGGCTAAAATACATGCTGATGGTTAAGGAAATAAGTGAGAAATATGGCTTAGCATTTACTACATGTAGGGAGGGCTTCAAATTCCTTAATACGCCAGGCATATATTGTGATGGCTCAACATACACCTATATATAATAAATGCTAAAGATCAAGAATTAGAAAGATTAAGATGGTGGACCGGCCGGGATTTGAACCCGGGACCTCCGCCGTGCGAGGGCGGCGCTCTTCCAAGCTGAGCTACCGGCCCACCATTATGAAGAGCCTGAAGAGATTAATTAAGTTAACTTCAAGGAAGTATTTCTAACCTTTATAAGTTTGTTATTTATTTGTGTTTTGGTGCGGGGGTGCCCGAGCCAGGTCAAAGGGGTCGGGCTTAGGCCCCGATGGCGTAGGCCTGCGTGGGTTCAAATCCCACCCCCCGCACCACTTAATGAATTTGCCATGACATCAGCATCTTATCGTATCTGCCTCGTTTAAGCCATATACTAAATGTTCAATCTATAGGTGTAGGTTCTGGGACTTTACTTAACTGTTTTAGGACATAGTCCCTAATTTCCTTAATGCTTGGTAACTTCCTCACTAATACCCCCTTATCAAGCCATTTCACCATAAGTTCCTCATCACATTTCCTAGGCCTCTCATTCCACGATATCACTTCGTAATTAAGGACATCACATCTTAATACTCTCTTGGCACCAGGCATCTTACCTCTCTTGGTTATGGGTACCCATCCATTATCCTTATACACCTCAACAATATCCATACTCATATCTATAGGCTTAGGATAAGTAATTGATGTACCGACTCCAAAAGCATCTGCTACGTCTCTAAGCTTAACTATTGTTTCTTCATTAATGCCGCCACTAACCACTATCTTTATGTTATCATAACCATAGAGATGTAACGTCCACTTAACCTCCTCGATAAGTAACTTCATATCACCTCTCCTACTCTTAGGGGTATCAAAACGTATACCGTATAGCCTCCTGCCTAATGCTCTAGCTGCAAGTAATGCTTCATTTCTTTCATCATTAAATGTATCAATAAGAGCTATTCTAGGAACACCAGGCTCAACAACCTCGTCAAACGCCTTCCAAGCTTTAACAGGATCACCAAAGACTATTATTAATGCGTGAGGCATCGTTCCCGATGGTTTTATGCCTATGGTCTCTTCATTAAATGCACCAGATACAGCGTCTACACCACCAATATATGCAGCTCTATCAAGCATTGGAGCAATAGCTGGATGAGCCCCTCTTAAACCGAAATACAGTATTGTCTTATTCATAGCTAATCTCTTAATTCTTGCAGCTCTCGTAGCCACTGAAGTATAATGCCTTAATATACCTAGGATAGATGTCTCAAGTTCACATATATCGTAATATCTACCCTCAATAATCATTACCGGGAAGTACTCTTTAACCAAGGTACCTTCAGGTAAGGAATACACGGTTAATGGTCTCTGCGATAATAGCCTTAGCGCTTCCTCTAACCCGGCATAAACGGCCCATTCATAACCTTTAGGTAGGCCGCCGAGATGTACCTCCATTCTAACAAGGACATTATCTAGCCCCTTGGCTTTAATTATTTTCTTAGTTCTTACGAAGTATATATCGGTAATCTTACCTTCTAAAATATCCTTCTCTGAAGCTATGTATAACCTTAATTCTTTAGACCCCATAACTACCTAACCTACTACTACATCGAGTGAGGATTAAAAATGATAGCCCAAGGAGTTGTAAGTAGGTACTAATGTTTATCTATTTTTGACTTAATCCATTCCTCTATGCTTCTTACCTCATCATCCGTAATTATACCAAATTCTAATAAGTCATTAAGTCTCTCCTTAAAATCGCTTACGGAATACGTAGCTATTCCATTCTCTAAAACCTCTATTACAGCATCATCAAGAATTACATACTCAATATCGCTACTTAGGCTTAATGTAGGTAGGTTTAAATGGTCTAAGGCCACGTAAATTAAGCAGTATTCGCAACCTTCATAAACCTCCTCGACATCTAAAGTCAGTGTGATATGAAGATCTCCGATTTTGCACATATGAGCACATTCCTTAGTTAGTTCATCGATATTACTTAGAATATAAGCCTCAAGATCTTTAAGCGCCACCAAGTCTAGCACCTACTTACTCTTAAGGGTTTATGTATCTTTTAGGTTTTAACCCGTACTTACTTAGTAACTTCCTGACATGAGGGTACATAATTACAACCTCCCAATCTATTGAGTTAATAAATTCTTGACTTATTGAACTAAGCCTTATAACAAACTCAGCTATATCCTTGTCTTCACTAAAGCCTACCATTACTGCTACAATGATATCTTTCAGGGGTTCTAGGCCTGCTTCCAATAGGTTCCTTAGTGCTAAAAATTGATACTCATAAGCTTGGGAACAAGCCCCTGTTAATAATCTGAACTCCTCTGAGTTCGTACCTTTAAATGAGATCCTCACCACTATATTATTAAACTTTGCTAGCTCCTTAGCAAAGCTCTTATCATAGCCTATCAATATACCATTAGTCTCTAATATGAATGTATAACCAAGTTCATCACTAAGCTTAATCAGGCTTAGAAGGTGATTCGGTGTTAGAGTCGGTTCACCACCACTAAGTCTTAATAGCTTATAACCACTTCTTCTAGCTATGCTCTCTAACCTCCTAAATGCTTCAGTAGGTGAGAGTAGTTGCCCTAAATCATATCTATTTCTAAAGTACCATGCCCAACAAAACTTACATTGAAGATTGCACCCAATAACATCAGCTGTTGCTATACCACCATACCATCTACCACCCCTGAATCTAAAGTACTTCCTATACTCAATACTACCAACCTCCTTACTGATCTTTTTCTTAACCTTAAGTGATAGATCTATCGGGTTGAAGCCGTCATGACATGCCGTATTAAAAACGCTCATACAACTCCCTCCTCCTAGCCTCTAAGAGTTGAGGCTCATCCCCCACGAACTCAGCTGCCGTCATAAGTCTAGCCTTACTCTTAGTACAAACTCTTAATACTTCATCATAGAATTTAGAGTAATTTAAATCTCTTAATAAATGATGATCAAGTATTAAGTAGTTAAGGTTACCCACACTACAAAGTATTTTAGCGTTCAGGTTTATCGCGATATCCAGACATTCCTCAGGGTAATTATTAGGTAGTAAATATGTAGGTGGTCCATCAATTATAACGATATTGGGATCATTACTAACTATAAAGTCGACTTCATAATCATTTAAGGGTCCTTCAACATCAGATGTAAAGACCAATCTTCCATCCTCATGAAGTACTGCCACCATAACTACGTAACCTAACTTATCGTTGGGACCGTGAGGAACAGGTTTTGAGAACTTCAGTACTACGTCCCCGATCTTAAAGTTCCTATCATCAATTATCTCAATGGTTCTCACCCTATCCTTTAGTACCTTATTAATGAACCTACTAGCCCTAATTCTTTGTGATATATTTATGAAGTTACGAGGATCCTTGACTAGTGCTATCTTACCCTTATACGTGTTTGGATCAATTAACTTGGCTGGATCATGATGATCATAATGATAATGCGTTACTATGAATGCATCAGCATCCTTAAGTATGTCACTTATCCTATCAATTATGTTATGAAGCCTTTTCCACTCAATTTCATGAGGTGGTAAGGAATATCTATACGGTGCTAATGAGGCGC
This sequence comes from uncultured Desulfurococcaceae archaeon, assembly GCA_964486465.1. Classification (GTDB taxonomy): domain Archaea; phylum Thermoproteota; class Thermoprotei_A; order Sulfolobales; family NBVN01; genus CAZAMI01. The sequence continues at coordinate 9,665 of CAZAMI010000017.1, forward strand.
TAGGATCTATGACTATTAGTGAGTCATCTGTCTGAATGTAAGTAGCCATGGATCTAACTCCTAAACTCTCAAAACCTATCGGAATTATCTTAAACAAGTGGTAGGCCGCCCAGATTAAAACTATGCCTACTCCTCCTTAAGCATATCCTCAATTTTCTTTATAGGAAGTGGCTCACGTTCCTTTATTGATTCAAGTATTATTGCTGGGTATACGTCCTTAACGCCAGGTATTTTCCTAATTTCATCTATGACTTTAGCTAATTCATCACTGTCCTTACACCATACCTCAGTCACTACGTCATGATCGCCCGATGTTAATGCGACAAATACTGACTCCCTCAATGTTGCAACCTTCTTAGCTACATCAAGGATCTTACCAGGTTCCACATTTATTCCAACAAGAGCTATCCTAGAAAAGTTTAGGGCTTTAGGATCAACATTGACAATATAACTTTTAATTACACCCTCCCTCTCAAGTCTTTCTAACCTTTTCTTAACAGCTACATCAGAAATACTTAAAATCTTAGCTATACGTGTAAGCGGGGCTCTCGCATCCTTAGCGAGCTCTATTAGTATCCTTAAATCCCTATTATCTAACATTTTAACTCCTCTTTTTAGCTAGGATTAAAACTAATAAGTGTAAGTCCTAAGATGCTCGTTTAAGTCTTAAGTAAAATAATGGTTTTTATCCAAATAGTGATGCTATTCCTTCAGCTATTTCCTCTTCACTAACCTCTTCCTTCTTTTCTTCCTCCTTCTTTTCCTCCTCTTTCTTCTCCTCAGCAGGTGCTGCAGCTTGTGCTGGAGCTGTAGGTGCTGCAGTAGGCACTATTGGTGCAGCTGTTGCCTGCTTTATGACCTCATCGATCTTAACTTCCTTTAGTGCTGCTACCAGCATCTTAATTTTAACTTCATCAACTTGGATACCTGCTGCTTCTAGGACCTTCTTAACATTCTCTTCATTTATCTCCTTCCCAGCGGAGTGTAGGAGTAGTGATGCATAAACGTACTCCATACCATACACCCTAAATACTGGGGTATTAAGCTATATTTAAGTGTTTATGTAAGCATTATTTTAGGGCTTGCTCATGACTCATAAATATATCGGTTAAGCTTGTTTCTCACCTCTCTTAACATGTTCTAGATAACGTGCATATTTTATTAAAACGCCCATAGCTGATACAGCTCTTTCAGGTATCGGATATGCAGGAATACTATTTCTATTTAGGTACTTCATAGCCTTAGCTACGTCCTCACCACCTATCATGGCCATAGTTATAGGCTTCTCTATACCGTCCTTCTTAGCCTCCCTTACTGCATTAGCAAGTGCTTTAGCTAGCTCCATGGGATCGCACACGGCAGTTCTGCAATAAAGCACTACTATATTATGTATTCTATCCTCATATAGTGCTTCCTTAACAGCTCCATAATACTCCTTAGGTGTAGCCATACCTGTAAGATCTACAGGATTCTTAGGGCTCCCAAACCATGGCATGTATTTGCGGAACTTATTCTTAACGTCTTCAGGTGGATCATAGAGCTTGACACCGTAATCCTCGGCTGCATCAGTAGCCATGACGCCTGCTCCACCACCATTCGTTATAATGACTGTATTCTCACCTTTAGGTAGGGGTAGCAGTGCAAATGCTCTAGCCCAGTCAAACATTTCCTCAATATTTAATGCTCTCAATATACCTGCTTGCCTCATAGCTGCATCATAAACCTTGTCAGAGCCAGCTAAGCTTCCGGTATGACTAGCCGCAGCTGCCGCACCTCTTTCTGACCTACCAGCTTTAACAACTATTACGGGCTTCTTCATGGTGACATTCCTCATGACGTTTAGAAACCTTGATCCTGTACCAGGTTTTAAGCCTTCTAGATATATAGTTATGACTTTAGTATTGGGATCATTAGCTAAGTATTCAGAGACCTCAGCTACATCTATGTCTGCCATATTACCCATACTAACTATTGCTGATAACCCTATCTCCTCAAGTATTGTCCAACCCATTAAGGCTATACCTAATGCACCACTCTGAGTAATGAATGCTATGCTCCCGGGAAGTATGTCTCTAGGGCCAAAGGTAGCATTCATCCTTTGTGGAGTGTAGACTATCCCGAAGATGTTCGGGCCTAGTATCCTCATACCATATTTATGTGCAAGTTCAACCATTTTTCTCTCTAGTTCCTCATTACCTACCTCACTAAATCCGCTAGTTATTACTACTAATACCTTAACACCTTTCTCACCGCAATCCTTGACCGCATCTAACACTTTCTCCGCGGGAACAGATATTACTGCCATATCAACTTCATCAGGAATGTTCTTTACACTTGGATATGACTTGATTCCTAGAATTTCTTGAGCATTCGGGTTTACTGGATAGACTTTTTTACTAAAACCGTACTCGATTAAGTTCCTTAAAATCTCATGTCCTATCTTACCTGGTTTTCTTGATGCACCAACTATAGCTACGGACCTAGGATTAAATAGAGCGTCTAGGGCCTTCAATATCCCGCCCACGAAACTATATTTAGCTGGATAAATAAATTAAATGCTTTTAAAATAATATTGTATTCTGAAAGCGTTAAGGTAGAGTTATTAGAATTAGTTAGCGATTAAGACCCCTAAATTAACATCAGATTTTAGGTGGCTCAACCTCCACGTTATACATGTCCTTAAGCATCTTAGATACAGCTACCCTCAATAGATTTGTAGCCTTAACCTTACCTACCTTAAGCTCTTCATATATATCATCCCATGAGCGTCCTTGAAAGACTCTCATAATCGTAATTAAGCCCTCAATCTCCTTAAGTCTACTTGCTAAGCCCTTAAGGAAGTACTTTTTACTTAATAGTGTTACAGCATCACATACTGACTCAAAGGTCATTATGCCAGACACATACATCTTAAGTCTTTCCAGCTGTATTTCCGATAACTCTATACTATCGCTATAATCCATATTTCTTAGTAATCTAGAAAACATTAAGTATGCTGCATCAGCTTCAAAGTCTCTATACACTGCGTGGAGACTCTCAACGAATTTTACTGTAAACTCCTTTAAACTTACATCAACGAGTTTCCTCCACTTCTCACTTAGTGGGTATAACACTAAGGTAGTATACTCACCACTAACAGGATTTCTGTCAGGTGATAGATGAAGAACATAGAAACCATTCTTAACCCAGAAGTTAAGTAACTCCTTAGTAATACCGAAACCAGCGCCTACCCAATCATAACCTTTTTCCTTAGCTTCCTTAATTATTTCTCTTAATAGGTATGAACCTATACCCCTACCTTGAGCGTCGATATGTACAGCTATTCTTACGATCCTCCAGCCTATGCCTTTACCAAACTCCTTAAGCCTAAGATGTTTAAGTAATCTATCAGGTATTATGTTTCCCGCTATACTGCCCCCTCTCAATAACTCCTTAATCATGTCATCAGGTATTCTACCCTCCTCAGCAAGCTGTACTGCAGCAACAATCTTGCCTGACTTTCTTAACCTTAACGCTCTAATGCTATGATGTGGAGCGTCTGCGATTCTCCCAAGGTCATCTGGCTCATTTCTGTAATGAGCTAGAACGAATATGCTGAATATTGATCTAAGTAATTTCTCACCTTTAGGTGAGAATAAGTATTCAGGGTCAAGCTTTAAATATTCGAAGTTACCCTCCTCAATTTCTTTGAAATCATCCTCGTTAAGTTCGTCAGGTTCCGCATCAAGAAGTAGTGTATCAAATTGAAATCTCTCTATAGGGTCGTCCTTAGAGTACCTTATTGGCTCCTCCATCTCATAAATGATTAATTTTGTTTTATGGTCCTCCTTAAGCCTCTTTAAGAACCTTACTGAGAAGCCCCTACCTGCACCTTCATATCCGTGAATTGTTGTTGCATAGATAGTTCTCCTATGCTTCTGCCATATCTTATGGAGGAGTGGAACAGGTATCCCGGCTGCTTCATCTACAACAACAGCGTCAACATTTAATCTCAATACTGTGTAGGGAGGCCAATATTCGATACTAAATCTATCACCTTTAACCTCTATAATTAAATCATCACCTCCTCTAATCACTTTATGCTTTATATTAAGTTTTGATAAGGTCTTTATGGCTAGTTCCATCAGTGCTTGAACAGATAAAGGTTCTCTTGCAGTTACTGCAATCCTTACTTTATTCTTAAATCTGAGCATTTGAGTTATGAAGCCTACAATACCTATACCTATTGCTGATGATTTACCTCTACCTCTATCAGCTATAATGACTACGGCGACATGCCTACCTCTCTTAACTTTAGGTACGAGATGATCCTCTATTAGCTTAATTACCTTTACCTGATCATTGGTTAATGCTAATTGATAAATCCTCTCATCAAATAACCTCTTCTCAGGTATTTCTAACTTCTCCCTCCCTATACCTTCAGTAATGCTGTCACTATCTTCATTAATGAAACCTAGTTTAAGGAGTTTAGCGTCGTCCACATCAAATATGTATATACCTTTATGTTCGAATAGCTTCCTTATGAACCACCTTATAAATATGTAACGAGGTTCCGGATGGTTAGGAACAACTAAGTTCATTCTAAATATAGTTTTAGCTCGTTCCCAATCCTTAAGCTTAGGGACTAAGAATAGTATTAACCCCCCACCTTCAACTATGCCTAATAACCTGCCTACATCATTAGGTTTAAGATCATTGACTAAGTCCATTATTAATACTTGGAATGTAGTACCTAGAAACCTACTACTAATCTCGTAAACAGCTGTCGTCAATTTTATCATATCATGTTTCTTCAAGACTTTCCTGATGAGGGTCGTTCTAAGATTGGCATCAGGAAATTCGTCGTGAAATACGTGAAGAACCTTTATCTCACGTCTGTCCTTAGATACCCTCTTAACATATTTTGAATACTTTATAATTATTTCTGAAGCAATACCAGCTAATTTTATATCGTCCTTACCTGTAAGTACTACTAATCTTCTTTGCCTAGTTTTAAGTATGAACCTAATATCATTAATTAATTCCCTCACGAACCTCTTATAGTCCTCATTAACGACTTCACGTAACTTCTCCCTGACTACACTTAGTTTAGGTAATTTACTCATAGTATTGACCTCACGCTCCAAACTTCTCTCTTCTATTTGCTAAGTCTAATAATGTATTGAATAAGTCTTCCCTACGGATCCTACCTAATCCTCCCTTTCTAGCACTTCTCTCACTAAAAATCTTAACGTCATCGGGTAATATGTTGGGTGCATAAATAGCTACAGGTACAGGGTCACCTGTATGATCTCTAACAACTATGGGTGTTGTATGATCTCCCGTAAATACTATTACCGTATTACCTAAGTCTACATGATCTAATATGTACCTCACAGCTGAATTTACGCGTTCTATGAGCTTAATCTTAAGGTCCGCTCTTCCATCATGAGATGCTGAATCTGTACCTTTAACATGCATGTATATGAGGTCATAGCCCTTCTTGCAGTAATCAATGAGTGTTTTAGCTTTGGCCATTACATCCGTATCTACACCTCCGGTAGCTCCTTTAGGTGTCACTACCTCCATACCAAGAAGTTTGCACACGCCCTTAATCATTGCTGTAGCTGAGATAGCTAGTGCCTTATCAATAATTACAGACTCCCTTTCCTTAAATGTTGGGTACTTAATCATTTGACCAGCCCCCCTCAAGAGTATTATGTTAGCTGGTGGTAGACCTCTCATAATTCTTTTCTCATTTAATTCATGCTTCTTTAAAAGTTCATGAACTATTTTAGTTAGTTTATTAATCACTTTAGCTGTTCTACGCGCTTCATAGGAGTTATCAAGAGGTCTTGACGTTAATACCTTAACCCCTGTCATATGGGGATCAGTATCTGAGACCTTCGGGGATAAGGAACCACCCTTAAGCACTACCGCAACCCTATGTTCAGTAGCTGCATAAAACCTCACTTTAACCCCATCAATTTCATTCACATTTTCATTAAGGTATTTAACTAGCTCTTTATTTTCGGGTAGGTACCTGCCAGCTCTTCTATCGATTACTTTAAGTTCCTCATCGACCGTAGCGAAATTTCCCCTTAATGCAACATCCCCTGGCTCCAGTTCGGCCCCTGTACCAATCGCTTCAAAAGGCCCTCTTCCAGGATAGTTATTTGTCGGATCGATACCGAATAATGCAAGATGTGCTGTGTCACTTCCAGGTCTAATGCCAGGTGCTATTGGATCCCATAAACCATTAATTCCCTTCGAAGCTAACCAATCAATATCGTCCTTTGATGCAACCTCAAGAGGAGTTTTACCATTTAATTCAGGTACAGCTCTATCACCTAAACCATCAGCAACTACAATTACTATCTTAAACCTATTGCTTTGCATAACAGTCACCTAAAGAGGCATGAGAGAATGCTTAATATTATAAATACTTATGAATATTAACGTTGACTATATTATCATCTTCTTTAACTCTTCATAAGTTTTGCGGTATCTTTCCATTATATCCCTACTTAACGATGGCTTAACTATCTTTAACGCCTGAAGGAAGTATTTCATCGATATAGGTCTCGGTCTAAACTCCTCCCTTAATGCAAGTATTACTGCTTCTCTTACAAGTGCTTCAATATCAGCTCCTGAATATCCTTCAGTTAATTCAGCTATCCTCTCTAAATCAACATCCTTATCTAACGGTACCCTCCTAGTATGCACCTTGAGTATCTCAAGTCTAGCTCTCCTATCAGGTGGTGGCACGTAAATTATCCTGTCAAACCTACCAGGTCTTAAAAGTGCCGGATCTATTATATCAGCTCTATTGGTAGCTCCAATAACGACTACATTCTTTAATGTCTGTATGCCATCCATTTCTGCTAACAATTGATTAACTATCCTATCGGTAACGCCGCTAGAGTCGTATCTAAACCCTCTTGCTGGCGCTATTGCGTCTATTTCGTCGAAGAATACTACTGCTGGTGCTACCTGCCTTGCCCTTCTGAATATTTCTCTTATTGCTTTTTCTGATTCTCCTACCCATTTACTTAGTATTTCCGGTCCCTTAATCGCTATGAAGTTAGCACCAGACTCAGTAGCAACAGCCTTAGCAAGTAAAGTCTTACCACATCCAGGAGGACCATACAATAAGATACCTCTAGGCGGTCTAATACCCATTTTCTCAAATACTTCAGGATGTTTGAGAGGCCATTCTACTGCTTCTCTTAATTGTTGCTTAACATCATCTAAACCACCAATATCATCCCAATGAACCTCAGGAACCTCAACAAGAACCTCTCTAAGTAATGTTGGATGGACTAATTTCATGGCCTCTAGGAAGTCCTGCTTCTTAACCTTAAGTTTCTTTAACATCTCTGGAGGTATGGGTTTATTGAGATCGACTCTTTCCTCCTTCAAGAATCTCCTTAATGCATTCATTGCTGCTTCCTTAACTAGTGCAGCTAGGTCAGCACCGG
>CAZAMI010000018.1:0-17007 GCA_964486465.1 uncultured Desulfurococcaceae archaeon
AAGATGGATTTGCAGTAAAGTTTGAAGGTGGGGATGAAGCCAGGAAGCTTGAGGAGATACTTAAGTCCGTTGGGAAGAAGGAGGCATTCAATATCGCTGAACTCGGTATAGGCACAAACCCTGGTGCTAAAATCGTTGGCAACATCTTAATGGATGAGAAGGTATATAAGACCATCCATATAGCTCTCGGCGATAATAGCACTATAGGGGGTAAGGTCAAGGCAGGGATACACATTGATGGTATAATAACAAAGCCCACAGTCTATGTTGATGGACGTATAATAATTAAGGACGGTGAATGGCAGGTTTAAAATATAACATTAAACTTTAATGTTTTTAACAATTAAATACAGTATTTTAAAGCTTAAAATACTCTTATGAACTCTTAAGTATGAGTTATGATGAGCTCAAGACAGGATGATTGGTGATTGAAACTCCCCGAGCTGATTCATCACTTAAGAATTCTGAAGAACACTACATAGCCTGTATGCGCTATCATCGTAGTTTTAGGTCTTAAAGCTTCAGGATCAGGTATGTACTCACGGAGCATTGTCTCATAGATACGTATATCAGTAGCTATCTTCTTACTATTTAATGCTTTAAGTAACTTAATTACTTGATTAGCCGTTGGTAGGAAAACTATTACAGGTGAAGTAGGTTTTAATGCCTTCTTGAGCATGTCTAACGCGTTCCATGGATCAGGTATGTCCAGGAATGCAGCGTCAAGATCATATTCCTTTACATCTTTACGTATGTCGCCATGTCTAATAGTTACTCTACTCTCTAATCCTAACCTCCTCAGATTATTTATTGCCACATCTATGAAATCCTTCCTAATTTCGTAAGCATATACATGTCCTTCATCACCAACTACCCTAGCTAATGTTACAGTTAGGAATCCTGTACCTACACCTCCTTCTAACACTCTAGAACCTACAGTCACATTACCAAGAATGAGCATTAAGCCTAAGTCTTTAGGGTAAATTACCTGAGTAATCCTCTTAAAACCTCTCTCAAAGTAATCGATAATTAATGGCCTCATAATTAATGCCTTGGATCCTGTACTAAGTCTTACTTCATCACCCCATTCCTTACCTATTACCTCATTTAAGTTTAAGGAACCCTTATCAGAGTTAAAATATTCGTTCCTTCTAATCTTAACTACTTTATATCTTCTATCATCAATGTATATTAAAACATCATCACCTTCTCTAATAGTGGCTCGGCTCTGGTGCCTATCCTCACCACTCAGCAATACCAGCCCTCCTCATCGCCAAAAAACTATAGTAATCAGGTCTTAAATAATTATGAGTGAAGACTTAACCTTGAAATTAAATAAAGATGTGAAGGTACAATTATTTTAAGGTTAGGAAATCCTTATCCTCTTAATGGTTAGCCTCCTCAATATTCTTGGATAGTCACTAAACTCGTTCTCCCTATCGACCTTACTTGACCATAATTCCCTTCTTAGTAAATCCCTAATGGCTGTTCTTATTACTTCAGACCTACTTGAGTATCTTCCTAACTTAACTAATTCATCTATGCCTTCAAGATAAATTTCAGGTATTTTTACTGTTACTAACCTCATAATCTACACCACTATTTAACCTAGACTATGTAGGAAGCTTAAAAAATCTACAAGTCTCTAACTGGTGTCACCTACTCACTTACTAAACCGGATTGTGTAGCTATTGATAAGTCTAAGTGAGCGGTCATTTAAAAATTTAATTTCTTAGTTAGTGTGGAGTAGTGGTGCTTAGTATGGGTGGAGGTAAACCTAAAAAACCTCTATCAGCACTTGATAAGCAAAGAAGGAAGGAGGCTAAATTAATTAGGAAGTCTAAGGAGGAAAGAAAGGTATTACCATCACTAATAGATAACTCATTAATTAGGAGAGCTGAGAGAACTGTTAAGACTGCTGATCTAGTAACACCCTCAATACTTGCATCAGCATTGAATGTTAAGGTGTCTGTTGCTAGGAAACTCATTAAGATGCTAGCGGAGAAGGGCATACTTAATATTGTAGATAAGAGTAGGGAATTAATTATAGCAGTACCGAAGAGTAAAAGCAGCTCCTAATGATCTCAATAGTTAAGTAGAGAAGCTAAAGCTAATTCACTTAGTAGTCATATATACATCACTAAGTATCTTATCAGCTACATCCTTAGGTAATTCAAGTATATCAATTACTTTAGCTGTATGTGGAGGTTTCTTAACTATTGGTCCAACAACTATGTACTTATCAGGCACATTATCAGCTCTACCCTTAAATACTCTAACCTTAACATACTTACCCTCACTTAATTTCACATAAGCATACTTACCTTTCTTTAACCCCACACTAGACACCTACTCCAAATCGTTAGAAGGAATTTAAAAATCTAAACTACGGTCTTGGAAGGTGACTAATTTAATAAGTTTTAATGCTTTGTTGAGAAGAATGTTTTGGCGTGGTGCATGCAGGATAAGGAGAGTTCATGGCTGAAGATAGTTGAGCAGATTAAAACCTGCACTCTATGTCCCTTACATAAATATCGGAGAAATCCGGTACCGGGTGAGGGCTCATTAAATGCTGAGATTTTCTTCTTAGGTGAAGCCCCAGGTAGGAGAGAGGATGAGATGGGAAGACCATTTGTAGGAGCGGCTGGTCAGTTACTAAATAAGCTCTTGGAGGACATCAATATAAAGAGATCTGAAGTCTTCATAACTAACGTAGTTAAGTGTAGACCTCCAAACAATAGGGATCCTAAAGATGATGAAATTAGAGCATGCTCAGTATATACTGATTCATTAATTTCCTTAATAAGACCTAAGGTAATAGTTACTCTAGGAAATCATGCAGGTAGATACATCTTTGAGTTCTTAGGGAATAGAAGATGGCTAGGTATTAGTAAAATTAGAGGTAAGGTATATGAAGTTAATTTGAGGCTTGATCTTAGGGTTAAGGTAATACCTACATATCATCCTGCTGCAGCACTCTATAATCCGCAACTAAGGGAGGCATTAGAAAGTGATTTTAAGCTCATAGTTAAGGCATTAAGTGAGGTTAGAGGTGAGGGTAGGAGACCCACACTACTCGATTTTATTAAACATTAGGTGATTAATTGTGATTGCAGGAGGGAATGAAGGTAATGGTGCTAATGAAGTAAGTAGTAAGAAGGAGATTATAGAGTTCTTGAGAAGGAGAATTAGAGAACTGGAAAGAGAATTAAGCGTATATAAACAATTGCTCATGGAGATAAGCGGTAAGCATGCTCAAGAGGAGATGAGGGATAGAGTATTAAGTCCTGATAATGTTAAGGTTATTGCTATAGGTAACGATATCGTAGCGAACATAGTTAAACTTAGAGATAGTATTAGAATCATACTACGTGAGTCAATACCGTCAAATAATACGCTACTTAATTCATTCCTAATTCAGCTACTTAAGGATAAGAAGGATTTAGGGGAATTAAGTGATTTTGAGGTTAAGGAGAGTAAGGGTTATGTTACTGAAATAGTAATTAGGGGAATCAATAGTAAGTCCTTAATGAAGGAGTTAGAGATAGCTCTTAGGTATTTATGGAGAGAGATTCATAGAAAGTAGCCCGACCTCAGCGTAACACTGATAAGGCATCGATAACCTTCTTGCCGGGTTCTCATCATTGACATGTTAAGGCTTGTATCAGTGAATTTAAGTTTTTATTTGCCTGAATTACCCTAACACTTAATAACTAATTAACTTTGATAAAGTATGTCTTCAGGGGGTAAAGTGGAGTTATCAATACTTGCTAAGACATTTGACAGAATAGAGAGGATAACTAGTAGGACTCAATTAACATTGGCACTCGTTGAGTTATTTAGGAAGACACCTAAGGAGTTAATTGATAAAGTAGTATATCTTATTCAGGGAAAACTATGGCCTGATTGGAAGGGCATGCCTGAATTAGGCATTGGTGAGAAATTACTCATTAAAGCTATAGCTAAAGCTGTTAGAGCACGTGAATCCGAGGTTGAAGCCCTATATAAGAAATTTGGTGATTTAGGAAAAGCTGCTGAGTACTTAAAGCAAAGATCAAGTGCTGGAGGAGCTATGGGACTTGCTAAATTCCTAGTCACACCCGCAAAGCAGGTTAAGCTTACTGTTGAGAGAGTCTATAACACGTTAACTAAAGTAGCTTTAGCAACTGGTGAAGGTAGTAGAGACATTAAGATAAACTTAATAGCTGGATTAATAGCTGATGCTTCACCTCTAGAAGCAAGGTACCTAGTAAGGTTCATTGAAGGAAGGTTGAGGCTAGGCATAGGTGACGCAACAATAATGGACGCCTTAGCCATAGTTTATGGTGGATCTCAAGCTTACAGACAAATAATCGAGAGGGCATACAATATACGCGCTGATCTAGGGAATATAGCTAAATTATTAGCAAGTGAAGGTATAAAGTCCATTGCTAAAATAAAACCTGAAGTAGGCATACCTATTAGGCCTATGCTAGCTGAGAGATTAAGTAATCCCCATGAAATAATGAGTAAGGTTGGTGGTAAAGCTCTAGTTGAGTACAAGTATGACGGTGAGAGAGCGCAAATACATAAGAAAGGAGATAAGGTATGGATTTATTCAAGAAGGCTTGAAAACATAACACATCAATACCCGGATGTCGTTGAGATGGTGCTGAGCAACGTTAGAAGTGATGAAACCATCATTGAGGGTGAAATAGTAGCTATAGATCCAGATACTGGTGAAATGAAGCCATTCCAGGAGCTCATGCATAGGAAGAGGAAGCATGACATACATGAGGCCATAAAGGATTATCCAGTAGCTGTCTACCTCTTCGACGTGCTCTATAATGAGAGTGAAGACTTAACAACTAAGCCCATCATTGAACGTAGGGAAGTACTTAGTAAGATAATTCATGAAACTGACACTTTTAGAATAGCTGAACACATAGTCACTGATGATCCCGCCGAACTTGAGAAGTTCTTCCTGAAGGCGATTGAGGATGGTGCTGAGGGCGTGATGGTTAAGGCCGTACATAAGCAAGCAATATACCAAGCAGGTGCTAGAGGGTGGTTATGGATTAAGTATAAGAGAGATTATAAGAGTGAAATGACCGATACAGTAGATCTCGTCGTCGTTGGCGCCTTTGCTGGTAGGGGTAGGAGAGCTGGTAAGTACGGAGCACTACTAGTAGCAGCATATGATCCTGATAGCGACATGTTTAGAACAGTATGTAAGGTTGGTTCAGGCTTTACTGATGAGGACTTATTAAGACTTAATGAAATATTGAAGCCTTACATAATACCACATAAGCATCCAAGAGTTGACTCAATAATGAAGCCTGATGTGTGGCTAACTCCAGCAATAGTAGTCGAAATAATAGGTGCTGAATTAACACTATCACCAATACATACATGTTGTAAGGATATGATTAAGAAAGGTGCTGGTATATCCATAAGATTTCCGAGATTCATAAGATTTAGAGATGATAAGGGGCCTGAGGATGCAACAACAGTTCATGAACTACTTGAAATGTATAAGAAGCAGTTAAAGAGAATAGAGGAGGAAGTAGTACCAAGCCGAAGTAAGATCTAGTCATAAATTAAACTATTAATGCCTCAGCCCCTATAGCCTGGCCAGGTAGGTTCGTATTAAATACTGCTATGACTACATTATTACGTCCCCTAGCATGAGCTCTAACTACCTTACCTCTATATTCATTACCATAACTATCCCTAACAATTACTTTAGAACCTATCAAACTAGATACATTCTTAATTTCCGTTGAGAAAACCTTAATCAATACTTGATTAACATATTGCGTATTAGATCCCCTCCTATACCCAAGCACAACACCAACACATTTCACTTCCTCCTTTGCCTTACTCATAATTACCCCCTCACTATTAGAGTAACTCCCTTATAAAGTGCTTACTCAGCAACATTAATAAGGTTGGTCTTATCCGTAAATTAAGATTAATAAAGGACGTAATGAAGTGTACTTAGAGTGAAGTACCATGAGATTTATTGCGGATAGTATGCTTGGTGATGTAGCGAGATGGCTGAGGATGCTGGGCTACGATACGGTATACTCCAAGAACATCAAAGACTATGAAATTTTAAGAATTGCTGAGAGAGATGATAGAGTCATCTTAACCAGGGATATCAGTTTAGTTAGAAGAGCTCGAAAAAGAGGATTACAGGCAATTCTAATTGATTCTACAGAAATAGTTGACGTCTTAACTAAGATAAGCCTAAAGACAGGTATAGAGGTAAAGTTTAAGGAAAAAGAGACTAGATGCCCATATTGCAATACGCTCTTAATTATAATAACTAAGGCTGAAGCTCTATCCTTCGTACCGCCAAGCGTTGGAGCTAAATACGATAAGTTCTGGAAATGCCCTAAGTGTGGTAAGATTTATTGGCAAGGCAATCACTGGAGGACTATAAGTGAGATCATTGAGAAGGTAAATAAGAACGTAATTAATATTAGATCAGCAAATTTAAGAAGGGGTGTTAAGAGTGAGGGAAGTCATAGACCCTAATGAGTTAACCATTACTGAAGGCACATTCCTAGTTAAACTTGCTAGGAAGGCTATCGAGACTTACTTAAGAGACGGAAAGGTTATTGAGTCTCCACCCAATACTCCGGAAAAACTCTTTAAACTTGGCATGTCATTCGTAACCATACTAGGGTATCCTACTAATGAGTTAAGAGGGTGTATAGGATATACTCAAGCATTTGAACCCCTAGTTAAGAATGTAATTAACGCAGCCATAGCAGCCTCAACTCAAGATCCTAGATTTCCGCCTATGAGTATTGAAGAACTAGATAGAGTCATAATTGAAGTCTCAGTACTGTCTAACCCCATAGAGATAACCGAGAGGGGTACTGAAATAATTAAGGAAGTAAGTATAGGTAAAGATGGATTAATAATTGATTACGGTATATATAAAGGGTTACTCCTCCCTGAAGTTCCTATAGATTACTGTTGGGATGAGGAGACATTCCTATCTGAAACATGCTTAAAAGCAGGTCTAGAACCTGATTGCTGGTTAAGTAATAAGGTAAGGATCTTTAAGTACTATACAAAAACATTCCGTGAAGTTAAACCTGGAGGAGATATCATTGAGAGGAATCTTAAAGAGGAATACGAAGCGAAGTGTAAGAGATAATTCTATCTTTTAGCTTTATTTGCTGTAAATTATAAATTAAATTTTCATAGGAAGTCAAAATATGGGTAGATGTGATGCAACCTAGGGTTAGGCTAATTAGTTGGTCATCAGGTAATAACATAGATCCTAGAAGGATTATAGTCTTAGCCATAAAGACTTCATCAGGTGCTTTGCTTAAGAAAAGTTATGAGTATTATCTTAGGGACTATCCTGATGATAAAGTTCGTGAGTGGCTAATTAAGGCTGTTGAGTTCCCAAGCGTCCTTGAGCATGTGGTATTTACGTTTCTTATAGAAGGTATAAGTAGAGTTACTTCTCATCAGTTGGTTAGGCATAGAATAGCTAGTTATACTCAGGAATCACAGAGATACTCCACTGCAGAGAAGGAATATGTGATACCTGAGACAGTAGTTAAGAAAGGATTAAGGGATACCTATATAAACATTGTTAAGGAGCTTTATCGTACATATGAGGAGTTCATTAACGCTGGAGTACCTTATGAGGATGCTAGATACATTCTTCCTCAAGCAGTCACTACAAGAATATTAATGACAGTTAATCTGAGGGAGTTAATACATATAGCTTGTTTAAGACTATCACCTAAGGCTCAGTGGGAAATAAGAGAGGTTGTAAAGGCGATGATTGATGAGGCATCTAAGATAATTCCTGAATTACCTGAAATGATTAAAAAAGGTTGTGAAAGAGGTATATAGCCATGATACTTTCGGATTTTGATTTAAGAGCTTATCTAAAGAGTGGAAGGTTAAAGGTTGAACCCTTTGATGAGAAAATTATTAGAGAGAATGGGCTTGATTTGAGATTAGGGGGCGGTTACTGTAAGATACTCAGTAGTAGAGAAACGTTAGAGATCTCTGAATGTGCTGATGTCAGTAAATACTATAAGTGCTATGACTCTTCAGACTTTATAGTCTTAGAACCTAATACTCGCTACCTACTTCATACATTGGAGTATATAGCCGTACCTCCTGAACTAATGGGGTTTGTTGAACTCAGAAGTACCTTTGCGAGACTTGGTATAATGATGCCTCCAACAATAATTGATGGAGGCTTCGAAGGCCAGTTGACAATAGAAATTCTCAGTACGTCGTTCCCATTAAAATTGACTGTTGGTGTAAGGTTTCTTCACGTAGTATTCGCAAAGCTAACTACACCAATAACTAAGCCGTATAGAGGTAAATATCAAGGTCAAAGAGGGGTTACGTTACCTAAGATGAGATCCATAAAGTAAGTATCTAAATGAAAATTCAGTGGGCCCTAAGTCTTCACCCATCCGAGACCGCCACATTCATCATCAAATTCTAATAATTAGTACGGATAAGGCTTTTATATTTATTGTATTTTAGATAGACTTACTCCTTAACGATTGTTTTTCCTCTTGTTCCTTCTTAAACTCATCACTAACTTTTTCAAATGCTTTAATTACATGTGAGAGTTCAATCTCCTCAATAACTCTTCTAAGAAATTTTAATGCGCATCCCTTACTGTGAAAGGTGTAGAGTTTCTCTCCGATACTTATTACTATACCCTGACCTTTAGGGAATTTCCTACCGCAAACAATACATTCATATCTCTCCTTCACCATATCTAGGTTAGCACCTCACCTATTCATTAAGATAGGCATTTATTTAATTTCTTAATACGTGATTACGTTAATAGCTCTCAGTACAGTAATCTACGTTAGGTCTAGGAGTATGCGCTGCAATATGGTAGTAGAACTTCAAGGAGTACTTGGTAGACCACTTTACACTATATTTACAAAATTAGTTAAAGCATGTAATGGAAGAATTAGAGCATTTAATCAAGAAACAAATGAATTCGTGGTAATACTTAATCATGACTTTAAGAGGAATGTGTGCTCCCAAGTAGGTGATATCGCGAGCTTATGTAATTACTGCATAGGTTACGTAAGACTTCACGTAATTCTTGAAGGCGGCTCTGATAAGGATAAGGTCTTAAAACTTATTAGAGGTAAGGGTGAGCTAATTAAAGCATACAATGGATATAGGTTTCTAGTAAGACGTAGTGAAGGCAGCATCATAGGTTTATATAATGTAAGAAAGAATGTGATTAGCTTTTATATAGTGGATAAGCCTATCGAGAAATTTAAATTAGCAATAATGTCTGCAAGTGAAATCCATGACTACATAATTACCAACTGCAACTTTAACATCTTTGAGAAACACTATAGTGTCTTAAGGAACCTATGTAGTGAACTCTTAATAGGAAGTCCTTAAAATGGATAAATGAATACAGAAGTGAAACCTAGAAGTAATGTTGACTTGGTGTAAGATTTGAGCTCGGAAATTGATAGCACTAAAGTGCGCATACTATCGGGTTTAGTGTTTGGGATCATTCTAGCCTTCATTACCATAGTTATGAATGTATCGTCTTATACCCTCTTAACAATATACTTCCTGAACTTCATCCCTTCAGCAGTAATATATAAATTGCTAATTCCGAGAGCCCCAACGAAAGAGATTCTTACTAAAGGATTGATAACGTTTTACGCTCTCCAATTTATAGTATGGGTAGTAATATATGACATATACATGACAGTACATACATATAGATAGAATAGTAACTGAGTAGTGTAATGAATAACACTAATAATGAATCACTAAACCATATATTTGGAGCAATGTATTCAAGACTAAGTAAGTCTATAGAGGATAAGGAAGTTTTTAGGGTTCTTGAATGGTATGAAACAATATCGGAAACTTATGATGAGCTTTATTGTAATGAGCAGCGATTAAAGTACTTCATGTTACTTAAAGACATAGAATTACATAGTAATAGCATTAGTAAAGAACTATTAACTATCGTGGACATAGGTTGCGGTACTGCGGAATTGGCGTCATACATGGATGACCGTTTAGGTAGTCATAAGCAAATATTCTTTGTAGGCTTAGATCTTTCACCTAAGCAATTAAATATAGCTAAGAAAAAGAGTGCTAGTTTAAATATTATTGTTGAATTAATCGCTGCTGATTTAACGTACCCACCTCTTAGAGAGGGCATTAATGCTGATGTAGTAACGGTTATTAGCGTTATAAAGTGTTGGTATGATGTACACGCTATACTAGATTACATGAGGAGAAGCTTTAGTGGCTCAATACTACTTTATACAATATTATGTAATGATAAGGAATTATTAGATAATATTATGAGTGAGTTAAGTAGTAAGGCTAACTGTAAGAAATATTCGTTACGTGAAACATTATGTATCGAGGGTAGTACTAATGAAGGAGTTCAGTAAGAAATCATTGACTTCATTAGACGTAAGTGTGCTTGTCAAGGAGTTATCAAGTATTCTCAAGAACGGATACATAGTTAATGTTTACAGTGTTAATGAGGATAAGTACTTATTTAAGGTTAGGGGAAGTGATGGAAGGCTAACCTTACTGTATGTAGAGCCTGGATGTAGAGTGAACATTACTAAATATTCCTTACAGACGACATATAAGGGCAAAGTACAGTTATTTAGGAGGTTTCTCAGGGACGCACAAATACTCTCAGTGAATCAGTATAAATTTGAAAGAATTATTGTCTTCGACTTACGTAAGGGTCCTAGGTACATGAAGCTAATCTTGGAGCTAATACCTAGGGGTGCATTAGTTATTGTAGATGAAGACCAAAAGATCTTAATGACTTCCAAGACCCTTGATGTTAAGGATAGAACCATTAAGGTGGGTTTAAAGTACTTACCGCCACCAACATTCCCAGGTATACTATCTGAGTCTCTTGATGATCTACTTAAAGTATTACCTAGGAAAGGTAAGGTTGGTTCATTATTAATCAAGTCTCTAGGCATACCGCCGGAAGTGGTTAATGAGGTTCTTGATGAAGAGCTACGTAAGCAAGATATTAGTAGTATTGGAAGGAACGAGTTAGTAGGCATAGTGAATGACATTAGGGATTTCATTGAGAATGTGACTAGGAATCCTAAACCAGTTATCGTTTATAGTGAGAGCGACACATACATAAGTTTTCATCCATTCATTCCTCGAAAATTATGGC
Organism: uncultured Desulfurococcaceae archaeon; assembly: GCA_964486465.1. Taxonomy (GTDB): domain Archaea; phylum Thermoproteota; class Thermoprotei_A; order Sulfolobales; family NBVN01; genus CAZAMI01. Next base: position 11,192 of record CAZAMI010000018.1, read on the forward strand.
CCTCTAATACGAGATTCATAGCATTTGAATCATTTAATGAAGCTATAGATGAATATTTTAGAGCCTTGACAACATATGTGATTACAAGGAAGGAAATAGAGGATGTAGAGAAAGAGAGGGAGAGGTTGAATAAGATACTAAGCAATATATTAGTCGATTACTCAAAGACTTATCGGAAACTTAAAGAGCTTGAGAAGGTTATTAACGTAATAAGTAGCAATTACCAGTTAGTTGACGACATAGTTAAGTGCAGTAGAGACTTCGTGAAAGAGAAGGGCTGGCTTAAGGACATATTGGAAGTTTGTGGGTTAAACGGCTATAATGAGAGGAAAGGCACTATTCAGCTATTCATTAATAATTTAAACATAGAGTTAAGTATTCGAGAAGACCTTAAGAAACAGTATTTTGAGCTTATTAAGGAAGCCTCTTCACTAAGAAAGAAGCTAAGCAGAATATTAGAAAAGAAGAAGGAAATCGAAGACGAGATAATTAAGTTAACTAAGAGGATCAAAGTGAGGGCTGAAGTAAAACCGTTTTTAAGGGTAATTGAGTGGTATATGAGCTATCACTGGATTATAACAAGTAATGGATGTTTAGCTATAGGAGGACGGAGTGCTGAGCAGAATGAGAAGATTGTACGGAGATACTTAAATGATAATGATGTATTCATGCATGCGGATATACATGGTGCTCCAGTATTTGTGATATTTAGTGATAAATGCAGCATTAAGGATGAAGATCTTAACGAAGTCTCTGTATTAGCTGCATCATATAGTAAAGCATGGAAGTTAGGTTTAGCTTCAATAGACGTTTTCTGGGTTTACGGTAACCAAGTAAGTACTTCTGCACCACCAGGACAGTACCTACCTAAGGGTTCATTTATGATTTATGGGAAGAGGAATTACATTAGAAGCGTTAAACTGGAGTTAGCTATAGGTGTTGAGGTTGTTGATGATAAATTCTTTAGGGTTATAGTAGGTCCTAGGGACTATGTTAGAAGAAGAGCTATAGCCTACATTGTGATAATACCTGGTGATAGGGATGTTAATGAGGTAGCTAACGAGTTTTTATCGAAGGTAAAGAAGGTTGAACAACGATTAAGTAAGTTAAGTCTTGAGGACATAAGTATGAGAATACCTGGTCCATCTAAAATTATTGAGATAAACGTTAGGAAATAATTTTGGTAGGTTTAAGCTTCATCTTAAAGTAATTTAGGTACGAACTACCTAGATATATTGGTGCTAGTTTGCGTGTTAAACGTATAGTGGATTCTCATTACCCTACATTATCACCTAATGACTTAGCTACGCATGCTAGAGCATTAATGCGTGATTTAGCATTATCCATGCTACCTGTTATTGATAAGGGTAAAGTTGTTGGCATAATTAAAAGGTCACACGTACTTTTGTTAACCTCAACAAGATCTAATGCTTTGGTTAAGGATATAATGGATACTCCTCCATTAGTCTTTAGAGATGATGAAATAGCTAGTGACGTTATTAAAGTGATGATAGAATTTGATGAATGGTACGCACCCGTGGTTAATTCGAGAAATAATAAATACTTAGGTATAGTATCCCTCGCTTCATTCCTTAGAACGATCCATAAAACTTTAATAAGTGAGGAATTAGGGTTAGATTTATCTAAGATCATGACTAAGAATGTAGAATTCGTACTTCCTGAAGACCACATAACGAAATTATGGAAGAAAATGTCTGAATTGAGGATAAGCGGATTTCCCGTTGTGAGAAGCTTTAAAGATATTAGAGTTATTGGAATGGTGACACAGCACGACCTCATTAGGAAGGGTTACACTAGAATAGAGCTAGAGTCTGAAGGCGGTCCTAAGAGAGGAGTTAAGGTTAGAGATGCTATGACATCACCTGCAATAACCCTTCACTACACTGATGATGTAAGTAAAGCATTAAGCATTATGGTTAAGAAAGACATAGGTAGGATACCCATTGTTGATGATGAAAAGAAACTTACAGGAATAGTTGATAGGAGTGATGTCTCTAAGGTAATATTGGAGTTTAAATTCATGAGGAGGTGATTTCATGAAGAAATTCATACCTAGAAGAATTAAGGAGAGAAATCGCTGGCTTAGAAGCGATGGTAAACCTAACTTCAAGACCGTCATAAGGAAGGCGGTACCAAAGTTAGAACCCTTAATAGTTAAGGAGATAGCGACAATAACCTTAGCCTCAACAATTCTTGACGCCTGCGAAGTAATGAGTGAGCGAGGTCAAAGATTAATCCCCGTAGTAACAACTAATGATGAATTAAAAGGTGTGGTAGCTGGTACTGATATCTTGCACTTACTAGCTGGTGAGAAAAGCGATATTATAAGGAAACATAATATAGAGACCATTTATGATTTCATAAAGATACCCATTCGTAAGATCATGAGCGAGAGCTTAGTCGTTGTTGATGAGAATGTTAGCATTGATGAAGTAATTAGTATGATGATATTGAATAATATAGGCGCTCTACCTGTTGTTGATAGTGAGAGTAATAGGGTATTAGGCATTGTAAGTGAAGGTTCAATAATTAAATTCATAGCTAAATCACGTACAGGCATAGTCGTCGGTGAGGTCATGAGTAGAGAAGTTATTGTGTCAAGCTATAATAGAACATTAGGATCAGCAATAGAGGATATGTGCATTAGTGGGATTAGGAGATTACCCATAGTTAGTGAAGGTGAAGTTATTGGTGTACTTACGTGGAAAAACATTATAGACTTGATAGGTAAGCATGAAGTATTCAGTATATTGAGTAGTAAGAGATTAGATGAACTACTTACACTACCTTTATCAAAGATTAGGTTATCAGATCCATTAATCGTTAGTGAGGATATGGACATAGGTGAAGTTACTGATAGGATGCGGATGGCGAATACTGATTACGCGTTAGTTGTTGAAGAGGGTAACCTTAAAGGTATAATTACTGAAAGGGATATTCTTTACGGGCTCCTCGCTAGGTAATGGTGATATAATGCCGCCTAAGATATCCTCATACATGAGTAGCCCTGTTATAGTAGCTTCAAAGAATGATAATCTTGCCCACATACGTAACTTAATGATTAGGCACAAAGTAGGTAGGATAGTCATAGTTGACGGTGATAGTGTAGTAGGAATTATAAGTAAGAGTGATTTCGTACGAATAATATATAATAGGAAAAGATACATTAAACCACTAACTAATATTTACGCTTATGAAATCATGTCTAGTCCTGTTTATGCAATACAGCCCTCAAAAACAATAAAAGCTGCTGCTTACGCCATGCTCAAAAGAAACATAGGCTCACTACTTGTTATCGAGCGTGATGGTAAACTTCACGGAATAATAACTAAAATGGACCTCATCAGAGCTTTCGCTGAGAAATATCGAGGTAAGTTTAAGGTGTCGGACTACATGATTGAAAGAGTACCTACAGTTCATACAACACATAGCCTATACTACGTAATTAGCCTTATGGGAGAGAGTGGACTAGGTAAGGTCGTCGTTATTGATGAGGATAGAGTTGTTGGAGTCATAACTAAGGCAGATATAATGTTCATGAATATTGGCGGATTAATAAGCTCTACATTTAGGTTCATTAGAAGGACAAGCCTTCTTGATAGAGGGTTTAGCAATATTGTAGGAATATATGCGTTACCACTAGCATCAGACGTAATGACACCTAACCCAATAACTATAGAGTCAAATGAGGATTTAGCATTAGCTGCAGACATAATGGTTAAGCATAGATTAGGCACATTACCTGTAGTTAATAAGGAGGGAAGATTACTAGGTTTATTAACTAAGGATACCATAATTAAAGCACTAAGAAACGTGTAATTTAAGATATTAAGTTCAACTCATTTAAGCCACTGCTTACATGAGTTTTTAAACTGTTTAATAAGCCTTCTTGCCTCTTTACTAATTTCGATACCCTTACTTGTACCTAAAACATCTGCTCCAAAGTATAATAGTATTGCAGCATCAATGGCTGATCTAATACCCCCAGCAGCCTTAATCCCGATTTTGTCACCAACAACTTCCTTTATTAAAACTACATCCTTAATTAAGACACCCCTACTTCCATAGCCTGTATTTGTTTTAATGTAATCAGCTCCCTCCTCCATAATGATCTTTGAGACATCCACTATTTCGCTATCTGATAGGATACTTGTCTCAATTATTAATTTAATTTTAAGGCCGTGATTATGGGCCTCCTTAACAAGCTCCTTAACCTCCCTCCTAACTTCTTTAATGTTCTTACTTCTTAAGTTAATTAGGTTTAGCACTGCATCGACTTCCCTCGCACCATTTCTAGCACAATACCTTATCTCCTCCAATTTAGATGCTAGGGGGTAATATCCGTAGGGAAAGCCTACTACACCTACTACAGGATACTTGGTTATTGAAACTACATAACCCACCATAGATGATGGAACTACTAGAGCTCTAAATGTGTACTTCTCTGATTTCTCAACAAATTTTTCATACTCCTTAACACCTACATCAAATTTGAGCATTGTTTGATCAATCTTGCCTTCAATAACCTCCAAGTATGTTTTTAAGAATTTAATACTATTAGTCAATCCAGTCACCAGTCTGCATCTTCTCCGGTAAGTACTTGTCCATAAGGAATTTCAGGCCCTTACTTGTTAGTGCCTCGATCTCGAGCTTAGCCTTCTTACTTAGGAAGATATCTATCTCTATCTTCCATCTTGGTGTTTTGAACCATGTATAATTCATTAACTCTTTAGCCCTCTTAATATCCCTCTCCGTTGCTTTAATTATGAAGTTCCTCCTCTCAGTTTCACTTAGGTATGGACGCTTACCTAATCTCTTATGTCCAAAAACATCAGTCATACTAACTCCAAGGAACTTAGCTTCAGGTGTAGCCAGTCTTAGACTTTCATATGACAGGTTTATTGAGCCTACCTTAAACACACTATAAATATACCACCCATAAGGGTCACTATTATGATATACCACACCATAGGATCCCACAAATGAGTTTGTTACAGGAACTGCGAAATCATACACATATCCATTATAATCTTCCTCACTCACCTTAAGGACTTTGACTAATGCCACGTCACCGAAAGCCATAATTTCATAATCACCAGGTAACGACTTTGTGAGTGAACGTAACTTTATTATCTTTTGCTTAGATATAGTTCTGTTCTTAGAGCTATAGCTTATAGAACCCTCATTCATATATTTGATGAGTAGCCCCTTTAGTTTATCATTTATTGGTATTCCATACGTTGGTTCTGCGGCAATCTTAATTACGTTTTTAGTATAACCGTAACTCTCATTTATACATATTTCCTCACTTGTAAGAAACATGTATATCTCTGGTGGTGTTCTGGATATAGACTTTCCTATCCTTATAATGTTATCTTCACCGTTTTTGACATAAGTTGGTAGAACACCCAGCGATAATAAAACATTAAAGAGTTGCTTTGATAGCAATTCACTTCTTGTTGAATATATTATATCCCCGTACTTATCTATATATCCGTCTCCATCGATTAATCCTTTAATGTATGAAAGTATTATGTTGCGAGGTGAATTTATTATTATCTCAGGTATCGACTTAGATCTTGCTGTACCTCCTAACCCTAGACTATCAAATACCATGTACAGTGTTCTCGAACATATAACGATGCGTACTTGGTTTGCCTTTCTTGAGCTTATCAATCTAGGCTTAACATTAAACTTCTTGGTAATGATCTTAGTGATTTCCCTTATTAGTTTGCGTTCATGAGAACCCAGATTAAATATCACATATCTGCCTTTACTTAATGATCCTTCAGCTG
>CAZAMI010000019.1:0-16677 GCA_964486465.1 uncultured Desulfurococcaceae archaeon
GGATAGCTGCAGCTCTAGGTCTTAGCGGTAGTGTTGTTAGGAAGGCTATAGAGATAATTGAGCAAGCTAAGAAGTTAGGGCTAACAGCAGGTAAGGACCCAGCAGGACTAGCTGCAGCTGCAGTCTATACTGCAGCGCAGTTATTCAATGAGAGGAGAACACAGAAGGACGTAGCTCAAGTCGCTGGAGTTACTGAGGTAACTGTAAGGAATAGGTATAAGGAGTTAATTCAGTATCTTAGGATTAAAGTACCTGAGTAATTAATTAAAAATATTATCTCCTTTTAGTACTGTTTTCCTTCTCGTTATTCAGATTCTATGAACAGTATATTCTCTGGAGGTATGCCGAACTCCTCTATAAGTATTTGGCGTACCTTATGTCTATGATTACCTTGAAGTTCTATGTGGTTATTCTTAACAGTACCGCCAGCAGCTAGCTTAGATTTTAGTTTTGAAGCTACTTCCTTAAGGTTAAATACTGACGGATCTAATCCCTCGATAATAGTTACTTCCTTACCGAACTTTCTTCTTTCTATCTTTATCTTAATGAGCTGTTGCTCAGCACCTAGCTGTATGCAGAGTTCCTCTGGTAAACCGCCACATAAAGCTTCAATATCCGTCTTACTCTTCTTCGCCATGACCCACCCTACTACATGTAAGCTTTAGACTCTTTCCTAATAAGCTTTAAGGTACGCACATCAATAACCATTAAAGTCGTTACTAATGATTCATGAAATTGAGTACTCATGTGTGAGAACTAGTATGTATAAAGCATAAACATATATTTAGTTTAATAATTACTACTACTTAGTTAGCGGGTGTGATTATGGAGTTCAGGGAGGGTGAGATATACTATAAGTGCTGGAAGTGTGGTAGAGTGTTTAGTAGGAGTGAGATTGAAGCTTTCGAAGCTAGAGAGCTAGGTGAAGGCTTCACGTTCATTAGATGCCCTGCATGCGGTTCTAAAATAATAGTTAAGATAAGGAGAGAAGGATATAAATTAGTTAAAGCTATTTAATGTGTTATGTATCTAATACTAAGATTAAAGATAATGTAACAAGATAACAAACAATATTTTCTTTAATATCCATCCTATTTGGGGAGATTTAGCTTAAGTATTGTGAAGGCTTACTAAGTGGAATTGTTGATGTTAAGGAATTGAGGAAGTGGTGGGCCCGCGGGGATTTGAACCCCGGACCTCCGCCGCGTCAGGGCGGCGTCCTAACCAGGCTAGACGACGGGCCCCACCAAGGTTACTATACAGAGCCCTTATAGATTTTCTTTAGATACTCTCTATTAGGGGTTATTTTCTAAGGTATTTATCTAGCCCTAAACTTATGTTCATTCTCTTAATTAGATCGTGAATAGTTAAGCCCTTATTAAGTACTTCTTTACTAATTCTAAATTTATCATTTAACTCCTCTATATCTCTTAATTCGATAAAGATCCAATCCCTACCTGGTACTTTAATAGCTATAAAGGCCTCTCCACCAGCTCTCTCACTAAATATCTTTAGTTTCTCTACTTGCTCCTTAGGTATGTATATAGTGCTTAACTCAGACCTTCTCTTAACCTCAAATACTAATACTTTACCCTTATGTATAGCTACGACATCGGGATATACTGCCCTCTTAATCTTGGAACCACTAGCAGGTGCTCTAATTACTGCAAATCCTAGCCTCCATAGTAACTTAACTAAGTCTCTCTCAGCTTGGAACCCTCTTAACCTCCTAGCCCTGGGTGATGACTTGCTAGTTAAGAACACCACCTTGAAATACTTCCCAGACAGCTTTATTACTATTGATGCCTATGTTTACTTGGGATCTAAATGATGGAATTCATAGGCTCCTTAATAACCGTATTTGCCATATTGATAATAGTTCTACCCCTCCTAGCTGCTAGCATCAAAATTGTTAGGGAGTATGAGAGAGCTGTACTCTTTAGGCTAGGTAGGTTAGTTGGTGCAAGAGGTCCAGGGTTATTCTTCATAATACCGTTTGTTGACTCAATAGTTAAAGTCGACTTAAGAATAGTTACTGTTGATGTCCCTAAGCAGGAAATAATTACTAGGGATAACGTTAGTGTTAAGGTTGATGCAGTAATATACTATAGAGTCGTAGATCCTATAAATGCTGTTATTAGAGTTGCTAATTACCATTATGCAATAGCGCTTCTAGGTCAGACAGTGTTAAGGGATGTCATAGGTCAGGCAGAACTTGATGACCTACTAACTAAGAGGGATGAGTTAAATAAGAAGATACAATCGATCATTGATGAAATGACCATGCCTTGGGGTGTTAAGGTAACTGCTGTAACAATAAAGACTGTAGAACTTCCTGAATCAATGATGAGGGCTATGGCTAAACAAGCAGAAGCAGAGAGGTGGAGGAGGGCTAGAGTTATTGAGGCTGAAGGTGAGAGACAAGCTGCTAAGATATTATCTGAGGCTGCTAAGATGTATGAAGAGCGCCCGCAAGCATTAAGGCTTAGGGAGTTGCAAACTCTAGTTGAGGTTGCTAGGGAGAAGGCATTAGTTGTAGTTACTGGTATGGGTGCAGCAGAGCTAGGTAAGGTAGCTGCTGTGTCATCAGCAATAAGCTCTCAAGTAAAAAGTAAACCTGGATAGCAGTATATATAATGGGGAATGTGAGGAGATGCCTAAGGGGGGTTATGTAGAACTCACTAGTAGGATTTTTACAGCCTTATTATTAATGGCTGTAGTACTTACCTTCCTCATAGCATCTACTTATGCATCAACAGACTATAATGAAGTAACAACAGCACTCATAATATCGATAACACCTCCATGGGACACTATAGATGAAGGCGTTAGAGAATGTATTGATGCGGCCTTAACCGAAGCTGAAGATAATGGCTATGCCTTAATAATGCTTGTAGACTCCTATGGTGGTTACCTAGATGCAGGCTTCAACATAGCTGATAGAGTAGCATTAGCAAAGGTTCCAGTAATAGCTTATGTAGGTGGTGGTAAGGCATTGAGTGCTGCAACACTAATAATCTTGCCGTCACACGTAATAGCAGTATCACCACAGTCAATCATAGGTGCTATGCAACCAATAAGTTACGACCCTATGACTGGAACCTATAAGTATGTTAATGAGAGTAAAATAATTAATCCGATAGTGGAGAAAGCCGTTAATTATGCTAGGCAAAGACATAGAAATACCACGGCAGCAGAACTCTTCGTTAAGAGGAACTTAGTGCTAAATGCTGAATCGGCTGTTGAATATCACGTAGCTGACTTAGTAGCAAATAACCTAGATGACCTACTTAACAAGTTAAGAGGTAAAGTTGTAAGTATTAACGGCAAGAACGTAACACTAAACATAGTTAGTACTAAAGAATTCATGTGTAGTATTAGGTCTAGAGTGATATCCGCTTTCTCTAACCCGTTAATTAATAGCATAATGATGACTATAGGTGTATTAGGCACAATATTCGCATTATTATCAGGGAAGCTACCCATAGTCCCATTAACTCTATTATTCCTACTACTAGGCTTACTAGGAACAGGATTTAATCCAAACCTAATATCGTTATTCATGATATTACTCGGTGGTATATTGTTGGCTGTTGAACTCTTTGCAACACCGGGATTTGGTGTATTAGGCATTACTGGCATAATATTCTTAGCTATAGGTTTTGCCCTAATGCCATCAGCGCCCTCAGGGTTTGCCCCACCACCTGCTTACCTAGAGCAATTTAGAATCATAGCTGTAGGGATAGCTTCAGGCCTTGGAGCATTCACGGGATTCGCTGTATATAAAATAGTTGAGGCTAAGAGACGTGAGTCAAAGTACTTCACACCTGTTGAGAGGATCGGTCATGCTGTAGATGACATAAAGCCTGGAAGTGAGGGGTTCGTAATAGTTAATGGTGAGTACTGGAGAGCTATATCTGATGAACCCATACCTAAAGGATCTAAGGTTAAGGTAGTGAGAATGGAGGGTGCTAAATTAGTGGTGAAGAAGGTTGAGGATTGAGGGGATAGCTGACCTACCACTACATACTGGTCACGTACCTCCTTGGCTAACTAAAATCATGAAGAGGCTTGCTAAGGCTATAGTTAAAATAATACTAATTGAGTACGGTGAGGAAGGACTACTGAAAAGGTTAGCTAACCCACTTTGGTTTCAGGCATTCAACAATGCCATAGGTATGGATTGGGATAGTAGTGGATCAACCACTGTTACTACAGCCATTCTTAAGGAGGTACTTAGTGAATTAAATGAAGGTGTTAGAATAGCTGGCGGTAAAGGCGTTATTGCTAGAAGAACGCCTGATGAGTTAGAGGTTTATGGTGAGGAATTAGGCTTACCATCTAAGGTCATACACGAGCTGAAAGTGGTATCTGTACTAGGCGCTAAAGTAGATACGTCACTACTTCAAGATCATTTCACGTTATACCATCATTCGATAGCGTTTAGTGAAAATGGTAGGTGGGTAATAATTCAACAAGGTATGAATCCAGAGCTAAAGCTCGCTAGGAGGTACCATATAGCATGGTATGTTAGTAATGACCCAACTATAGAACCACACACAGGTATAGTTTCTGATCATATAGGAAAATACCTAAATCTTACGGATAAGGAGTCAATGAGATCTAGAAAGATAATTGTGGATTTAATAAATGATGGTTATGCTAGGGTTAAGAACTTAATTACTGAGGTTAATGCTTATCTAAAGGGATTAAGACCATTATTTGGTGAGTCACTACCTAGACCCATAGATAGGAATATAAGCTACTATAGGCCTGTAAGGCTTAGTGGTAAATTACTTAAGATACTTAAGAATGCATATGAGGTAAAGCCTAGTAATATGAAGGATTTACTGCTACGCACTAATGTAGGGCCTGAAACTCTGAGAGCACTATCTCTAATATCGGAGTTAATATACCGTGAGCCACCAACGTTGAATGATCCAGTCACAACACCATTTAGTCCATTTAAGTATGCATTCACCATAGGAGGTAAGGATGGGATACCTTACCCTGTTAAGAGGGAGATCGCTATTAGCGTTATTAAAGAACTTGAGAGAATTATTAAGAATGCTGAGGTAGGTGGAAAGGAGAAATTGATAGCTCTAAGAGCATTGAGTAAGTTAGCACCTAAGGATTTATTAAGCATTTGAGTTTAATATGCAACCTTAAATAATTAAGAATAGGTGTGTTAATTGCCTAAAGGCGAGATTGTAGAGTACTTAAGGGATTTAGGTATTGAGGGATGCATGTATTACCACACAATTCCCTCAACAACAGTACTTGGAGGTCATGGTAACCCACGAAGTGATAGTTATGGATTCTATATAGATAACAGATTAAATCCATCATTACTCGCATTAGTAGTTAGTAGTAAGGGCTTTAGTGGCAACATGACATGGAAAGTATCATTAAATGAGGTAACGTTAACTAGAGAATTTAAACCTCAAACAATTGTTGAGATTGATGATAGAATCTATGCTGTTCAAGTATTTGACATTTCAAACATAACTAGAGTACCAGGTATGTATAACTTAAGAATAGTATGTGAGGCGGCAGAATCCGTGAGTATTGACTCAGTATTTATCTTAGGTGCTTTAAGGAGTGGAGGTATAAGTGCTACATTAAGCATAAGTGTTGGCGTATTAGCAATAAAGCCTGGGGAGACTGCCTTACTTAAGTTGAGACCACGAAAGCATGCAAGAAACTCACTTCTACTAATCTATGACTCGCCCTCGAGGAGGGCTAAGGTTAAGTTAAGCATAGGTGAAAAAGAGTTAAGTATGAGTGGTAAAGTTGGAACATACGAACTACTACTAGAGAATGTGAGTGCTAATGAGATTAAGATTATGCATGAGAAATCGCAATTACCGTATTATCCTAAGTACTTTAAAATATATGGAGTGCTAGCGTACAGTACGTCAATTAAAGGACCTGATGTTGAGATTAAAGACCTAAATATTAGTGAGGATGGCAAATTAGCAATAACGTTAATCAATACTGGAGATATTAGTGCTAATAATGTATTACTAATTGGTATGCATATGGGTGAAGTAGTCTTTAGAGATGTAATTAAGGAGGTAAGACCTCAAACCATTATTGAAAGGACATATAGAGTGAAACCTAAATATGATAACACTTTAATAAGATTAATTTATCAAGGGATTAATGGCCAAGTTATTAAGACTTTTAGAATAAAGAAGGATTATACATGATTTAGGTCATATAACAACTTTAATTACTAAATCTAAAAGGAATGCTAATACACCTAAGAATATGGCGCCCTTTAAATAAGCTCTCAACTTACTAGCTAATGATATAATCTCGTCATCACTAACCCCCTCTTTACGTAATGTCCTTATAATGAGTAGGACTACATATGTTATAGCAGCGTCAGTAGCTAATGCTAACACTAAATACGTCATCCCATAGTTATAAAGGAGTATTGGTAAGGGTGATAATAGCATTACCAATATTAAGGGTGCTATGGAGATTATTAAGGCCTTCTTAGTACCCAGTAGTATTGGCAACGTCTTCATATGTTTCTTGATGTCAGCTTTAACGTCCTCAACTGTTTTTATGATCTCCCTACCAAGTAAGAGGAAGAATGCAAAGAGTGCTGGAATGAATGAAGCACTTACTATGTTTATGTACCCGATATGTTCACATAGAGCTAATGCACCAAATATTATCGATGCAGCACCTAAGTAACTTACAGTGATGTTACCAACAATCCCTAACTTCTTTATTCTATACGAGTATAGCGTTAGTAGTAAGACATTAAATAGTGCATAAATTAACGTGAGTAAGCCTAACATCGATGAAGCCACTAGACCTAAGGCCATTAAAGTTAATGAGTATATGAGTGCGTACTGACGCTTAACCCTACCTGAAGGTATAGGTCTATAGGGCTTATTGATAGCGTCTATATCGGCGTCAAAGTAATCATTTATAGCGTATCCACCAGCAGCTATGAGAACCACAGTAGTTACTGCTAATGCAGTAGTTAAGGATAAGTCTTGAGTGTGTAGAACCGCTAAGTTATTCAACTTAATAAAGACGTATACAGCTAAGATTCCTATCATAGTTGTTAAGAAGGAGGCTACAAGATTGTGAGGTCTAACTAACTCAATATATCCTTTTATTATGGATAGAGCATCGTATCTAATTCCTTCCTCATATTTCAATTTTGCCACCTCTTCTTTTAATGTATTTTAAGAATTTCTCTGAGATATTATAACAACCTATACCTCTACTCAATACTCCTAAATCTATGAGTTTAGCTATAACTTTAGTTGGGTCTTTGATCTTGTATAAGCCTCTGAGCTCTCTAACAGCTAGAAGCTCACCAACAGATCTATACGTTATGAAGTACTTGATAACTTTCCTCTCATCGTTACTTAACTTTCTTAAAATCTCGTTAAAGTACCTATCATCATTGCTGCTCACTCTTTTACACCTCATTAATTAGTAGCTTAGAATTTAATAGTAAAATGTATTTAGGTATGTATGCTCTATTAACTTCTCTTTAGTTTTAGCTGAAGGACATATGTCAATGAAGGGGCACTTCTCTAAAGTTAAGCCCAGACCCTCACACGCTTTATTGCTTTCACACATTGGCTTATACTTAGTACAGCATTTCCTTCCAAAGAACCATAGAAAGTCATCAAGTAATAAGGGGTCTACTCCAATAACTATGGATAGTATCTTGTATGCTCTCCTAACCACGTATCTTAACATTATATCTTCATTATAGTTAAACTCTATGTTTTTACGAATCTTTGCTAAGAGATTGCCCTTAATCTTAATGAGTCTTAACCTTAGAGCAATCCTAACTAAATGATTATCGACTGGTACTTCACTATTTTCTATATCTTTATATGAAAACAAGCCTCTACGTGAAATGAATTTAATTAGGAGGTAAGCCTTCTTCTCAACAGGATCAGAGTAAGCTTCAAATGCTTTAAGCCTATCTATTAGTCCTTGGAATAATGGCGATTTTAGCGTGTTTCTTGAGGCATTAATGAGATTTGAAACTTCACCTTCATAGTATTTAATGAGCTTTATGGCTAAATCCTTAAGTAACTCTGTTCTTACTTCAGGATCCCAAATAGTTAATACACCCTTAGATGTTTGAATACTTAACCAGTTGATTAAGTCTCTCACCGTTAGCTTACTCATTCTTTGAGGACTAAAGAAGTCTGGATCCTCACTAAGTTTCTTTGATCCTAACCTATAAAGTAAGTCAGCACCATGATAGAACTTACCACCAATGATTCCCTCAAATGGCTCATACCTACTGGTCCTATGATCTATAGCAACCATAAAAATGAAGTACCTAGCAACCAATTCAGAATTTGCACCTTCCGGAGGATAGTACTCAGGATTAGTAAACTTATCAATACTTAACTGCTTAATCACATCTTTGAGATTTATAGCCGCTCTAGTGCATTGAGCTTCATCAACTTCAACTATTGAATCACTTACATATAATCTCATCCTACACTCCCGCTACATATACTCCTACACTCACAACATAGTAAGTTTTAACTCATACTAGCTGTTAGAATGTACATAACCACACAAGTTATTACTCAAAGAAATATTGTTATGTTCACGTTAAATATGTAATGCTTACATATAATTACGTTTATGCACGATACACAGGTGATTTTAGTAAAAAGAACTACTTTAAGTGTTTTTATTTAGAGGGGGTTTTCATGTAAAAAATTTTCTATATAGCCTAACTAGGGGGGTGGGTAGAGGGGGGAGTAAATTTTTTAAGCAGTGCTACCCCTTAAGTAGGGGGGTTGGGGGGCTATGACCCAGATTAGTAGTGTTTCAATGGGTATAAAAGTAACTGAAAAGGCTATGATGCCGTATAAAGTGTTTGGCAAGCATGTCTATGGGAATTTATATGATTGCGATCCCGACATTCTATCTGATGCTGAGAGACTTAAGGATATCGCGATTGAGGCCGCAAAGAGAGGTAATATGACATTACTTGATGTGAAGTATTGGATAATAAGCCCTGGTGTAAGCCTAATAGCGATAATACTAGAGTCCCATATAACAATACATACATGGCCTGAGTACAAGTTTGCAACAGTTGATGTGTACTCATGCGGCAGACATACAAGACCTGAAGAGGCATTTCTCTACATAGCTAGAGCTCTAAGAGCTAAGCGCTACGAGTATAGGGTAGTCGATAGGTCACTTTATGAGAAGCCATAGTTTTTCCTTTACTTAATGCTTCATAGCATCTTCCTCAAGATTTCTACAAAAAGCTTACCTAGCTTAAGGTTACCATAAGTTGATAGATATATAGCATTAACATCTTTAGCTACGTCTATTATTTCCTGTATGAGTTCTACGTTCTTATTAATGATTGTATCCATATCCCCCTTCTTTAGGACTTTAACTACGTCCATTCTACGAATTTTGATTCCTAGAGATTCAGCAATCCTTAAGTATTCCTCACTAATTATTGGTGCAAAGGCTGGTATTATAGGTACGTGTTCTGCGAACTCATTAACTAATCCTTTTAGATACTCCTTAAACTTACTCACATCATATATTGGTTGCGTTATGATGAACTCAGCGCCTGCTAAGATCTTTCTCATAGACCTGAAAACTTCAATGAATACATACTCCGATCCAGGGTTTGATACAGCACCTACATGGGTATATTGAGGTACTGTAAATACTTCACCATTAATACTTACTCCTAAGTCACATAATATCCTAAGGAGGTATATTGCGCGGGTAGAGTCTAGTGTGAAGTAATTCTCGAAATTTTTAGACCAGTCACCAGTCACTACTAAGAAGTTACGTAATCCAGTATTAGCAGCAGTTATGACGTATTTAATAAGTGCTTCTATGGTCCTGTTTCTCATTGGTATATTAAGTATAACATCCAATACATCAACGTCCTTCTTAAGCATTAAACCTAAAGCTAGTGGATCAAATGTTAAAGTACCTAGTGGTGAATCAGCTAATGCATAAACGATATCTGATCCTCTTATGTCTCTTAAGTCATTTAAGACCTTACTTACATCATCATTTATGCTGAAAATCACTTCATAAACTATGAGCTTATCACCTCTACTTAATGATTTCATAAATCGAGTTAGTGGTCTTCGTGGTATTGGGATATAATCCTTAATCTTAAATCTCTCATCTAAAATTACTCGTGAGAATAACCTCCTTAACTCATTAATGCTTTTTCCACTAAGTACTTTAATGAATGCACATTCACCACTAACTTCACAAGAAGCTCCTCTGTAACCACTACATGGTCCGTTGATTACGTTCTTAGGACACTGCCTCATGGTTACTTATAGTATGGTTAGTGAGGATATTAGTTTTTGATAACATTAGGAATTAATATGTTGGTAGGGTTGGTGACCACAGGTATAATTGGTGGAGGAATAGGGGGCTTACTGTCATCAATCGTGATATCTAAGTTAGGGTTTGACGTTACGGTTTTTGAGGAACATGAATTCATAGGACTACCTAAACATTGTACTGGACTAGTTAGTGAAGAAACATTAAATAATATTGTAAACTATTCAGGAATAAATCTTAAGGAAGTAATTAAAGCAAAATTCGATGAGTACATGATAGTGAGATTTGTTTCTAACAGATTTAATGTCGCTCTTAATTTAAAATTCAGCAAAAATGTACTCCTCATAGATAGGGTAAAGACTGAACAACTCTTAGCTCATAGAGCTAAGGATTTAGATGTTAACATTAGGTTAAGATCCTTAGTTAGTAGTGTACGAGTTAATCAAAAAGGTAAATACGTGGTAAAGTATATGAGTAAGCACAATGTTAACAACACGACATTCTCATATTTAATCATAGCAGAAGGTGCTAAACGGATGCTCTCGTCAAAACTTGGACTATGTAAGCATGTCAGAAATTATTACGGGTTGCAGACATTGATTAAAGTAAGTAGTAAGCACGACGTTAAGGCGCCATTAATTATTGTAGGTCCAGTAAGCAAATACTTCTTTGGATGGATTGTACCGGTTCATGATGATGAGTTAATAGTTGGCATAATGGATAAAGCTCCACCTACTGAGGTATACACATCATTAACTATGCTTATTAGGAAGTACCTTAAGAGGCTCATTAATACTGAGAATTTCGAGATAGAAGAATACTTTGGAGGGCTAATACCTTACGATATGACCTGTACTCTGGGAGTGGGGAATATATGCAGTATTGGTGATGCATCGTCTTTAGTGAAGCCACTTACAGGAGGAGGTTTATATGTTATTGCAAAGCAGATTAAAGCCTTAAGTGAAGCATTTAAGGGACACCGAGATAACGTAGCAATATTGTATAGGGATAAACTAAGTCCCTTAATTAAGGCATTAAGAAGGGATTTAGTTGTAAAGAGATTTATTGACTCACTTGGAGGTTACGACTCTTTAGTAAGGTTTTTGAGCGTTTTCACTAATACATTAAAAGTATATGATTATGATAATTTACTAGGCTCACTTCTTAGTAGCTTTTCCATGCTTACTAAAGAATTCCTTTAATATCTTGATATTCCACTCATGCCTACTCCTCCTTCTCCTATCTATAGGTATGCCAAGCCTCTTAGCCTCCTCAATACTTAAGCCTACCTCCTCTAATTCCCTAATACTAAATCCCCTACCAGGTCTCAGTCCCGGTTCAACACCTCTATCCTTAACTAATCTAGGCTTCTTAACTAATGGTGTAGGCTTCTCCATACCTACACCTACCGTAGGTAATTAGTTTGGGCTTAATAAAATTGTATTCATTTCCTTAAATAACATTTAAAATTCAATCACTAAATTAATTCTCGGTGATTATATGCAACCAATTCATATTAAAGCTAAAAAGGGCGATATTGCTGAGAGAGTCATTATTGCTGGTGATCCTGCACGTGTTGAGCAAGTTAAGGAGTTACTAAGTAATGTTAAGTTAGTTAATACTAACAGAGGCTTCATAGTTTATACTGGAGAATACGATGGTGTGAGAGTATCCGTGGCTATGCATGGTGTCGGCGTTCCGTCATCCGTACTAGTCCTTGAGGAGTTGATAATGTTCGGTGCTAAGGCCATAGTTAGGCTAGGATCCTGTGGTGCTATGGTTAAAGGTATGAGAATAGGTGATGTAGTTATACCAACAGCAGCTGCTTACTATCCTGGTGGAGCTTATTATCAGTATTTAAGGGAGCACATATGTGCACCAACAGCGCCTGACTTTGAACTACTAAAGGCACTTGTTGAATCAGCTAATAAACATGGCGTTAAGTACTATATAGGACCTATAGTAACTAGTGATGCATTCTATGCTGAAGACCCCGAATTCGTTAAGAAATGGACTTCAAGAGGCGTTATTGCGGTAGAAATGGAGTGCTCAGGCTTATTCATGATCGGGAGCATGAGAGGAGTTAAAGTAGGTGCTATACTAATAGTTAGTGACTCACTTGTTGAGGAACTAGGATTCGCATCTGCTGAGGAGTTAAGGGAGTACGCATTAAGAGCAGCAAAAGTAACTTTGGATGCTCTAAAGAGTGTTAAGGTATAACATATTGTAATACTAGTAATCTAGGTTTAAGGCAAAAGTATTACCCTTACTCCTTAAAGTACGGCGTTTTTATTTCAGCCAATCATTAATGTGTAACTAACACAACATTATTTGAGGTTGTGTGAAAGTATGAATAGAATAGGAGAGATAATTGAAAGTGAGATTAAGGGTCCTTCAGTATTTGTTGATGAATCAAAGCTTTACCCAGAATACATACCTGAAAAGTTACCTCATAGAGAAGAGCAGATAAGGCAGCTATCTAGGCTATTTAAGCCATTGATATTACAACCTGGAAGTACTAGTGTTAAAGCATTACTAGCAGGTCCTATAGGGTCAGGTAAAACCGTCACATCCATAGTGTTTGGTATGGAGTTTTCAAAACTTGCTGAAGTTAAAGGTGTTAAGGTTAAGTATGTGCACATAAACTGTTCTAAGTCTTCTAACCCTGCAAGCATTTTTAGGGAGGTTAAGAATCAGTTAGGTTTATCAATACCGGATAGAGGCTTATCTGCTACGGAACTCATAAACTCAATATTGAGGATACTCAATAGGGATGACATATACGTAATTGTTGCGCTTGATGAATTCGATTACTTTCTTAAGTCAGCAAAACCTGATGAGAGATATTTAGTAGTTAGATTCTATGATGTATTTGAGTCCGATATTAAGAGGTTAAGTTTCATATATATCATTAGAGGTACGCCAGCATACATAAGTTCATTAGTTGATGAAATGACTGGTAGCTACTTGATGAAGAACATGGTCATATTTGAACCCTATAAGGCTAAGGAGCTATATGATATACTAAGGGATAGAGTCGAGCTTGCATTCTATCCTGGTGTGGTATCTGATGAGGTGATAGAGTACATATCTCAATTAATAGGTGTTGATACTGGAGGTGACGGCAATGCTAGAAAGGCGCTAGCAGTACTTCACGCAGCCGGTAAATTAGCTGAGAAGGAGATATCTGAAGGTAAATCAGCTAGAATAACAATAAACCATGTAAGAGCGGTGTTCATGCAGGAGTATCCATCACTGGTTAATGTACTTGACTCACTATATTACTTACCATTACATGAATTACTGATATTCAAGGCAATAGCTGTAGCACTACTTAGAAGCGGTGAAGACTATGTCTCCATAGGTTATGTAGAGAAAATCTATAGGGAGTTATGTGATGAACTAGGCGAGAAGCCCAGAGGTCATACTAAAGTCTATACCTACGTTAATGACCTTAAAAATAGAGGTTTAATCATGACTAAAACATCACTAAAGGGTAAGAGAGGGAGAAGTACCTACATAGGTTTCGGCATGGTACCCCTAGAGAATCTTATTGAAAAGCTGGATAAGTTGATTAGAGAGAGGAGGCTTGTAAGGTGAGTGAAGGCAGAGACTTAACTCTTGAGGGAATATTCTCAAGTAAGGGTAGAGTAAAAATACTTAAGGCTATCTTTATTCACGGTGAGATAAATATTTCACAATTAATTAAAATTACAGGTCTCAATTACAGAGTTGTGAGTAAGCACTTAGAGTACTTGAAGAACATAGGAATAATAGAGGAATTAAGTATTGGTAGAGTGAAGATTTATAGGCCCAATTGGTTAAATCCTCATACTAGGATAATTGATGAGTTCATAAGGTTAATGGAGGGTTCATAATAAGCTATTTCTTAAAGAATGCTTCTAAACCTGCACCCTTACCTTCACCTTTCTTTCTCTTCTTCTTTGTTGTCTTAGCTTTAACCTTCTCCTCTGATACTTTGGAAGGCGTTGGAGTGGTGGGTTTTTCAACTTCCTTAACCTCAATTGCCTTAACTCGAAGTTCTCTAGCCTTCCTCGAAATTTCGTCTCTAATTTCCTTAGCTAGCTTAATTATTAGATTTGCATTAGATGGTGATAAATACTTTATCATGGAGTCAGATAAGTTTAGACCAACACTAAGTGATGCTGCATACTTAGGATTCACCTCAAATATTACTCTTAAGTAAGGTATCACATCAGCCTTAGCTACCCTCTTCGAGATGTGTAGATGTCTAGCGATTACAGCAGCTAAGTCATCCCTTATCTGTCTAACCTCCTTAGTCCTAGCTAGCATTAGTATCTTCTGAGGGAAGGAGTATTTAACCCATCTATACTTAGCTCTTACGTCATTCCTGATGGCTAATGCTATACCAGCAGTCATTAACTCAATAACATATGGTAGTAAGTCCCATGACCCTGACTTAACTATCCTACCCATAAAGACATCCGCTTTAGCTAGTGCTTCATAGGCCCTCCATAGATCTTCAGGATCACTTACCTGCCTAGGTAGGTTCTCATTAATCCACTGCATGAGCTCATCCGGGCTTAAATCAGTTTGGGAAGCAGCGAGTCGTGCCTGCCATACATACTTCGACGCAAATATCTGTCTAAGAACCTCAAATGGTTCGTGAACCCTATCCCTAGGTCTTAGTAATGCCTTAACCGTAGCTAAGTCAACCTTACCAAATCCTTCAGCAACCGCTTGTAAGTCGTTTATTGCTGATCTTAGATCACCTTCTGATTTCTCAGCTATATAGTCTATAGCATCTTCATCACATACTATTCTCTCTAAAGCACATATACGTCTTAGAACTGTCTTTACCTCACCTTTGCTTAACCTCTTAAATGGTACTAGGAGTGAGGCATCCCTCAACGGTCTAAGATTAGGATCCCAAGGATTATTAGCGGTCATTATGATAGGATTCCTCGTTGATTTAATTAAATTAAGTATTGCTTCAAGAGCACCTCTATCAGCTACTCTAGATATTCCATCAACCTCATCGAGGAGAATTATCTTACCTCTAACGAAGAGACCTCTCTGTAAGGCTGCCGTCTTAGCTATTCTTTCTATGTCACTTGCTCTCCTATAGTCGCTTGCATTCATCTCTACAAGTTCGAAACTATATTCGTGAGCTATTGCCTCAACCATTGATGTCTTGCCTGATCCTGGAGGTCCGTAGAATAGCGCAGCTTTTTTTATAGGTTTACCTTGAACCCAACCCCTAATCCACTTAGTGACTAAGTCCTTAGCTTCCTGTTGATTTACTACGTCAGCTATCTTCTTAGGTCTATACTTGATGACCCACGGTAATCTCTTAGGTGGTACCACGCTTCTTACCTCCTATCATACGTTCCTTATGAAGGTAAAAACACGTATTCTCAACGCCTAACCTTAACAGCGGCTGTCTTTATTGTCTTACCTATTAATGCTAGTCTAGCGAGGAGAGCACTTAGTTGTATCTCATCATCAGCTCCTTCAACAAGTCTAAACTGTATATCACCTACGTAGTCAGCTATTTCAACCTTAACATGCTCAGGTAGCTGTATTTCTGTGCTGAAGATTTCTTTATGTATTTGCTTAATTAGGTCAACACCTGATAGCCCGTAGTTAAGCATTAGATTCCTCATGAGCTCTCTAGCCTTCATGAAGTTACCTGCAAGTGCTAATTTAATCATTTCCCTAACCTCTTTCGGATGTGCTAGACCAACAACTTTATATACGTTAGCGACATTAACCTTACCTAGGGCTGCCGCTGCTTGAAGTATGTTTATTGCCTTACGCATATCACCCTCAGATATTTCATATATCACTTCTAAGGCTTCCTCATCAAAATCAACTGACTCCTTCTCGCAAATCCATTTCAATCTAGCAACTACGTCTTCCTTCTTAAGTGGTGTGAATCTAAATACAGCACATCTAGACTGAATAGGCTCAATTATCTTACTTGGATAATTGGCTATGAGGATGAACCTCGTCACATCAACATACATCTCCATAAGCCTCCTAAGGGCTTGTTGAGCGTCAGCAGTCATGTTGTCGGCCTCATCGAGTAGTACTATCTTGAATGGTATATTAGCTGGTAACCTACTCCTAGCGAATTCCTTAACCTTAGATCTTATCACATCAATACCTCTCTCATCAGAGTTATGTAATAATATAGGTATGGTTCCCGCGAAGAATAAATTATTACTGGGCACGCTTACGTCATATACGTAATCATCATATTTAACAACTTCCGTATGAACTATCTTAACTATGTGAATGTCAGAGTTAGCTAACGTTTTAAGTTTTCTGTAAATCTCGTATTCTTCA
>CAZAMI010000020.1:0-14968 GCA_964486465.1 uncultured Desulfurococcaceae archaeon
ATGATTGCTGACTCCAATAGTGATTGATGAACGCACTCCGCCCCTAACTGACCCATTACATACTACGTAACCTCTTCTCAAGCTCCTCAGCTATCAATGTTTTCAAATCATACCTGTGTATTCTTATTAGGTGTAGGTACATACCTCTCTTAGTGAATGGCCCCTTACGACATAAGCCGCAGTACAGTAATCCGTGGGGATTCCTAAACGATACTATACTAGACACTACATCTATGACCTCGTTAACCGTGGGTAGCAGTGTTGGACCAACAATAACAGCTAACTTATTCCTATCAAATTTAATACCTGAAGCAGCCTTAGCAGTAAACTCTATTAACTTCTCAGAGAATGAATTAATTCTTGACGTAGTTAACACCACCAATACCACCCACAAACAATATTAATGATACTAACCCAGCTTGAAGAGCTAAACCAGGATTACACGACTTAACTATACGTTTCAACACCCTAGACCTCCTCAAGTCAATACCGAATACATGACTCATCATCCTCACCAACGCGTCGACATCCCTACACAAAGCACTACCTTCAGCAATCCTCTCCCTCAAATATATGAGCTCTATTAAAAAGTCCCTCAGAACGTCCTCATCAATACTACCAAACCTTAATCTCTTACTCATCAACTCGGAAATCTCTGTAGCTAATCCATTAACGTAGCAACCAGTACTTAAAGTCATGACAAACTCAGAAATTAAGTACTTAGCAAGTCTTAATACATCATTAAATGCTTCATACTCACCTAAATCCCTCAATATTTGTGAAGCAGATACAGATAGCAATATATCATCAGCTAAGCTTAAAGCCTTACCAATCATAAGTTCTACATCATATTGAGCCCTCCCAAACAAATTACCTAGTACAGACTCATTAATTACTTCATCATTATTAACTACTTGCAACAAGACACCAAACGAAACCTATACTTATGTGATTACACTTATATCTCACAGCAAATAACTCAAATAGCCATAATGCAAGGTAATTATTAAGTTAAGATACCGTGTCAATGTAGAAGTAACTCCGTATTACCAGTTTAACACCTTTTTAACTATTAAGTGTGATTAGGGAGTTAAGTCCGTAAGTAATTAATATCGTGGGTTAAGCCATGTGTGAGTTTAGAGTGTATAGTGAGAGTTTCTACGTTAGAACTAGCAGGAGGTTTGAGGTTATAAGGATAACTGATAGGGTTGAGGACGTAGTTAGGGCTTCAGGTATAAGGAATGGCTTAGTATTGGTTTATCTACCACACGCTACTGCAGCACTCATAGCTAATGAGTATGAACCAAGAATAGTTAGTGACTACATTGAATGGGTCAGAAAGAACATACCACCTGAAGCTCCATGGAGGCATAATGAGATAGATAGCAATGCTCACGCACACATAGCTTCAGCATTCATAGCGTCATCCAGGATCTTCCCACTAATTAATGGTGAGTTGATTAGGGGTACATGGCAGGAAATACTACTCCTAGAACTTGATGGGCCAAGGAACAGGAAGGTATTAGTAGAGGTCTTAGGGTGTTAGATACACTACTCAAACATCTCAAGCCAGTATTTTTTAGCTAAACTAAGTAGTTCAGTAAGGAATTTACAAGTATCCTCATCACTACTTAATCTACAGTAGCTCGAGGACGCCTCATAGAATCCCTCCCTATAAGCAATCCTTACTGAAGGAAAAGCCTTCGGCACATCTCTGGAACCCATCAATATGTATATAGTCCTTGAGGGTACTGCCTTACTTATAACTACCTCAGAAGGATATGAACCACCGTAACTACTTATGAGTTCAGTTAATTCCTTGAAACCACACTCTCTTAGGTAACTTAAGTAGTTATGATCCTTAACCTTAAGGTAGTACTCACAAACTTCCTCACTAATTCTTACATCACATACTAATTCGTCGTTAACCTTCACAGAACCATAAACTCCGCCCTCAACATCCCTAACCTCGACAGCACCACCCAATTCCTTACTCAGCTTGGTTAAGAACCTTAGTAAGTCATCCTTTGTGGTAGAACACTTCCTAAGAATTTCACGAATCACTACAATCCCCGAAGCTTTCAGCTATGTACTTACTTTACCCTCCCTACATAACTTATTAACTATCGATACTACTTCATTAAATAGTGCAGTAGCGTCTACACTGCACGGTATGTTACGTAGTATAAACATAACTGAGCGTAACTCACCGCTAACGTAAGTCCCCTTAACCCTTAACCTACCCTCATAGTCCTTAATCCTCACGCTTAACTCATCACTCCAGCAGACCCTAGCATTACCTACCTTAAGCTCGTCCTTACATCTAAAGCACCAAGGCAGTATGGGTAGGTCTCCAATAATAGTTCCCATACCATTCTCACATACACACACGAGTTTGTAGAAGTCCTTAACTACGTGTTCAATTATGTAGGGCAATTCGAGCACCTAATTATGTAGTAGTGATTTAAGAGGCTTTAAGGTGGGCTCCTAAACGATAGGTGTAAGCTCGGTTCCGCAGTATGGGCACTTACCATGGACTACTCTATAATCAGCTTCACAGAAGTATGCTGGAATACCTAACTTAACGCATCTAGGGCATTGATAGACCCTATCCTTACCCACTATTAACTTCCTATTACATATGGCGCATCTCTTCTGAATCCATCCTAGGTGCCCGCCAGCATTAGTACCTAAGAGGCTTACCACGCTAACACCTCAATGTAGTGGTATGTAGCCCTAAAAAACTTAACTACTTGGGGTAAGATCATTGATACCTATCCTTAAATATAAACTCTAGAATAACATAAAGCTTAGGTCTGAGAATGCCTACAGTAAGGTTCTGTGCTGTAGGTGACGTACACGGTACTAGGTACTTCAGCATCTTCAAAGCCTCATTGAAGAGCATTGTTGGGTTCAAGCCCGATGCCTTCATACTCGCTGGGGACTTAGTTGATGAGGGTAAAGTCGATGATTTAGAATACATAGTGAGGGAGATAAAGAATAAGTTCCCATCAGTCCCCATTTTTGCCGTCTTCGGTAATGAAGAGTATCACGAACTAGAAGCTGAGTTCGTTAATAGATATACTGAAGTAATATGGCTTAATGATACGCCAGCACTTTACTACATAAATGGTATTAAGGTAGGTCTTATCGGAACAAGAGGAGCACTTGATAAGCTAACGTTTTGGCAGAGGAAGCATAAGCCTGAGTTAGAGATTACTTACAAGGAGAGACCTAAGCTTATTAAATCCATGATTAAGGAGTTAAGGAGGTATGCAGACATCGTCGTATTAATAAGTCACTACGCACCCGTATTCGTTACTGTAAGAGGTGAACCTGAGAAGGTATATCCCTATATGGGCTCTAAGGAGATGGAGAGGATTGTAAGGGAGGTAAAGCCCGACATAGTCATTCATGCACATGCACACAACGCTAGAATAGTTGATGCTATTGTTGATGGCGTTAAAGTATATAATGTCTCACTACCTGCTAGGAAAGGCATAACCCTAATTGAGGTAAGACCTAGGACCACACTCCTAGGATTCCTTAGAGCATCTAGAGCTACTGAATCATAATGTTACCTACAAATATCGATGACGTTAGTATGGGTATGAGATCTGATAGATCTAAACCCTTCTTTATAAGTTCTCTATCAATCTTCAATAACTTAACTATGTCTGACATACCCTCATAAGTGATTGGTAGCTTAATGTTAGCTACATCAAGTACTATGTCATTAAAGATTCGTGTTGCAGCAATATTATAGTCACCAGTCTTCACATATACGTTAACATATTTCTGACCATAACTTGATATCGCGTTATAGTTACGTGAGAAAAACTTAAGAGCTCTATCGACATCACCTAACTCACTATAGAAGTCGAGTAGGTTCATACCCTCAGACTCAATCCTACCTGGAGTTATTGATAACCTAGTTAGTAACTCTTTAAATATGCCTTCATGAGTTCTTAACGCGTTATATATTGTTAGTACCTCCTTAGTGCCTGTATATAAGAGTATATCCTTTAATCCCCTATTGAACCTATTTATGAAATTACTTGACTTTCCTTCAAGCTTGTAGGCATATGATGCCGTGATGACTACGGGAATGAGTATTAAGTGGAGATTATGAGCACCTCTTAAGTGAAGGTTCTTAGCTGACGATGATAATGCATTACGTATTAGCTCGCCAAGACCAACTCTATCTAAACCCAACTTACCCTCAGCAACACTAAATCCCTTCTCTATAGCCTTAACGTACTCACCTAATGCATCAGTTAAGGCTTTCACATATGTATGTAGATCTGTGAAATGCGTTGAAAACCTATGGGGTGCTGCAGGCTTAACGTATGAGTAAATGCTTAAGTCTAAGCTCTCAATTAATGCTTTAAGTATGTTAATCATAAGTCCTTCACCTTGTAATCCCATTAGTAGTGTGCTCTAGACCTTATAAGATGTTATAATTGTATTTAGCCTAATGTTAGGTGTATTGCTAGTGATGACTTATTACATGATAGCTATTGACTTCCTCATGGTACTATTTTTTAAGGAGTACTTAGCCTTCATGGGACTTAATGATTACTTAGCATTACTGTATTCATTAATATTAGTTATAGCCTTACACGCACTCTCA
Organism: uncultured Desulfurococcaceae archaeon; assembly: GCA_964486465.1. Lineage (GTDB taxonomy): Archaea > Thermoproteota > Thermoprotei_A > Sulfolobales > NBVN01 > CAZAMI01. Next base: position 4,634 of record CAZAMI010000020.1, read on the forward strand.
TACATAGACATCAAATTTTCAAGGAAGCTCCGTAAATTCTCTTACGAAGTACCTATAGTGATTGATATTGATAAAGTGGTCCTCCACGCTGAGGCTAAAGTACGTGGTAAAGCGTTAACATACCTAGCAATTAATGCTACAGGGTTCATAGCCTCACTCATAATATCATTAACACTTCTAGGTAAATACTTAAGTACGGCATTAATGAATAATTACGACATTAATTCTATAATCCTATTAATGATTTCCGCGATCGTATTCCTCACCATATTACATAATAGGTTAGTAAGAATTAGTCATAACTACGTAGGTATCCCCATGGTTAAGTCAATCACAATAACAACGTTGATAGGTGTCGTCATAGGTATATACTACGGTCCATTAGCAGCACTATCAATAACTTATGTAGCTTCATTCACATCCCTACTCCTAGGTGCTGATTTAATTGAGATCAAGGGTGTCTTGAGGTATAATCCGGAAGTCATTAGCATAGGTGGTATGGGGCTTCTTGACGCACTGATACTCATACCCTCACTATCATCAATAATCTCGTATGCAACTGTTCTACTCATGAATTCTATTTAATCAACTAACGTATATTTACCGCCTATATTCTTTAACGCATCTAAGACACTATCAATAACGTCAATTAAGTCCTTAGGGTCAGTACTCTCGAATACCAATGTGAATGATGGTGATGCAGCCATCCTCATGTCCCTACTCAGACTACTTCTCTCAATGAATAACTTAATGAGTACTGAAGAGCAATTGCAGAGTAGTGGCGCTAAATGCTTACTGCAAATACATTTATAATTCTCTGACAGTACGTTTCGAAGCACACGTATGTTATCGACGATTTGAGAAGGTAATGCAGACTCGAATGCGACGTGAAGGACCACCTTAAACATTTTAAGCACCATCCCTAAGTATCATTAACCAAGCATACTTATATAGTTACGTAACCCAGGAATGCTAGGAGTATGAATTGAAGGTAGTGAGAAGTGTTAGTGAATTGATTAAACTACTAAGTGAGGTATCCTCCCACAGCGATTGTGGGAGTGAGTTTAAGTTCAAGGTATTACGTAGAGATACGTTAATGCTTACTGAAGTACCTAGGCAGGCCTTAGCTAACAACTTATCAGTTGTAGACATTGAGGACGTAAGTGATGGATTCATAATAACGATAATTAAGCGTTTCGGTAAGGAGTGTAGGGAGAAGCTTAAGTAGATAATACTGCGTCATTACTTCTTAAGTAGACCTATTATGAAATCAGCAATCTTTTCAGCAGGATTAATTCCTGTAGCTGACATGAAGCCACCCCATTGAGGTGCTGAATTCACCTCATATACTACATAACCTTCATCATCCTCACCTACATCTACACCGGCGTAGAGTAGTCCTAAGGCCTTAGTAGCTCTTAAAGCTATCTCCTTAACTTCTTCATCAATACTTGCCTTCTCAACCTTAGCGCCTTGAGCTACATTTGTTTTCCATGAATGTGGCGGTGCATATCTATATATGGCGCCTAAAACCTCATCACCTACAACGAAAACCCTTATATCCCTCTCCTTCACACGTGTGAACTTCTGTATGTAGAGTGGCTGTCCGTGAATTAGCCATGTCCTAGCTATGATGTAGATAACATCAGGATCAGTAATCTTAACTGAGCCATACCCTAAACTACCCATTAAGGGCTTAACAACTACAGTACCCCATTTCTTAGCTATATCTACGGCTTCGTAGACATCCTCAACAATTGTTGTCTTAGGTACTCTAATACCATGAGCTCTAAGCTTTAATGTTGCTAACAATTTATCCCTAGCAGCCAGTAATGCATCAGGAGGGTTAACAACGAACGTACCACTTAATTCTAATCCTTTAAGTATGTCTAGTCTCTTGAAGAGTAATTCCGTTGAGACTATAACGCCCAAACCCCTAACTATCGCTGAATCAAGTGATATCCCTTTATGCTTGCCATAATTAACTGTTACACCCCTATCACTTACCTCAACATTTAATCTTGAAATCCTCAAGTATAGAGTCTCAGCACCTCTCTTAATGAAAGACATTAATAACTGCTTAGATGATGGTGTTGGTATTGGCGAGTCATGAATTATTGCTACTCTAATCACTTCACGCACCTCTCCGTACTAAGTCCTTCTCCTAGAGAATAACTCTAGCTGTCTTGGACTATATGATTGGTAAAGGTAGATTAGATACTTTAGCTACTAGGGATACTTGATGTTACTCTGGCTCTATGATTACTATGATTTTCACTTTTCTTCTATGATACTTCCTTAACTTCTCTTGGTACTCTTTAGGAGGATATATAACATATCTTCCGCCACCATACCTTATTATCTTCGCCTCGAAGTTATATACAATACTCATAGAGTCTCACCAAGTAATTAGTTGGAGCAAAAACTATATAAATATGACTCCTAGATATAGTGTTTTGGAGCTGGGGATGAGGGTCTTAGCAACCGCAAAAATTAAAGCGGTCGCACCCAATCCCAGCTCCCAGTATAAGCTAATAGGGTTTCTGAGAGCGTTCCGTGACTGGACACAATACGTTGTAGATGAGATATGGCTTGATAAGAGAATGCCTTCGATTAAGGAGTTACACTATAGGTTTTACAGACTACTGAGGGAGCAAGGTTTTAGAGCTCATCATTGTCATAAGATTGAGCGTAGAGCAAGAGAAGTCGTTAAAGCTGTTAAGAAGAACAAAGGTAGCAAACCAGTATTAAGAAAGCTGACAGCTAGACTTGATGGTTGGGACTATAGGCTCGACTTAAACAATAAAAAGTTGAGGATAGCTGTCCTAAATAATGAATGGGTTGAGCTAAAGCTACAATGGCACAGCTACATAGACAAGTACTTCAACAGTGAATGGAAGCTCAAGGAGATTCTAGTAAGCTATAGAGACGGAGAGGTATGGGTATACTTCACCTTCGAGAAAGAAGTAATAATGAAGAAACCACAGTATGTCATGGGTATTGACATTAACTTCAACAACATAACCTATACCATAGTTGATATGAATGGAAAACTGGTTTCCATGGCTACCATACCATTCAACGGCTTGAAGAGAGCACTAGCACATAAAATCATTGCTGAAAAGATGCAGAAGAGGTATTCTAAGAAGTGGAGATATGTTAAGGAGATAAGAGAAGCTATTAGAAAACACGATGAGAGAGCAAGAAACATACTTACTGATTCATGTCATTTCATCTCCAGGAAAATAGTGGAGATAGCTAAGGAATATAATGCATTAATAGTTCTCGAAAACTTAAATAAGCTTAGAAAAAGAGCTAACGGTTCTAGAAAGTTCAACAAGAAGTTATCACTCTGGACATACCGCAGAATACAAACATACATTCACTACAAAGCATTAATTGAAGAGATTCCGACTGTATATGTTAACCCGAGAAATACTTCCAAGACATCGCCAATAGGAGGAGAACTGGAATTCATAAATTATAAATGGGCTAAGCTACCAAACGGATACATCATTACGAGAGACCTTGTTGCTTCATGGAATCTTGCTCTTAAAGGACTAAAACTCTATACCCGAAATGTGGGGTCTCGTGGTTTCGTGGAGACCCCGAAAGCCCCCGATGGAGATGAAACCCCGAACCCGATGAAGGGTGAAGCCCGTGCATAAACTAATGTTAGGTAGCTAAACTGTCGAAAATATCTAAACTAACTAGCACGGGCAACCACCACTACACCTGTGTAGGTGATATCTCTTTTAACGTACCTGAAACTATGGTCATGGATCTATCCATGAAGTCTAAGAGTCGAGGGTCGTGAGTAACTATTATTACTGTAGTCTTAAAGTCCTTCCTGATACTCCTAAATAGCTCAGCAACCCTAACTGCATTCTTCCAATCCAGATTTGCCGTAGGCTCATCAGCTAGTAAGACTGATGGTGTAGTGACTAATGCTCTAGCAATAGCTACCCTCTGCTTCTCACCACTACTCAACCTTGAGACCTTAACATGCTTCTTTTCCTTAAGTCCTATGTAATCAAGTATTTCATCAATCTTCCTTTCCCTTTCATCACTAGGCATACCTGAGAGTAGTAGTGGGAGCTCTATGTTGTCCTTAACACTTAAACCTTCAATTAAGCCGTAATCTTGAGGTATATAACTAACTATGGTGTTCCTTATCATTGCTAAGCCTAAATCATCAAGCATGTTCAGATTATAACCATCAACAATTATCTCGCCTCTATCAGGTCTCTCAAGACCTGCGATAAGTTTTAGTAGCGTGGTCTTACCTGAGCCACTAGGTCCGTGAATACCTACAATCTCACCTCTCTTAAATCGAGCATTAACATTACGTAGTACCGTTACTCTCGACTGACCAACTCTATAGCTCTTCCATACATCCCTCAAGACAACTATTAAGTATAGCACTATACTCTATCCCTATAGATAGGGTGTTTAAAGATATTAACCCCTCTTAACAGTACGGAAGTACAGAGTAAGCAATGTTGTATGAACTACTAGTACTATGATGAAGGCAATAAAGAATGAATTAACATTGATTATCGTATAGGGTATAGCGAAAATTAATGAATATATGAGTGATAAGAGGAGGATTGCATATCTTATTAATTGAGGTGATGAGCCTATAATTATTAAGGATCTAAATACTTGAGTAATTCTCTCCTTATCGGTATTAATTATAGTTGCTGATGTAGGTACTAATGCAGCTAAGAGCATCACATCATCAACTATACCCTTAGTCACATAATTTAATACACCCAAAGTGAAGGCAACTAGCAATACTATGTATAAGCTCTTACACTCATTACGTAATATGTAGATAACTAAGGCGAAGACATTACTTAAACTCACGTAAGACATGACCTTATAGCACCCACTATCCTTGATATAGCTAAGCTCAACATGGTGTTCATAATAGATTCAGAGACCTCCTCAATACCCCATACATAACTCGATATATGTATCTTAACACCTCCCTCATCTCTTGTTAAAACTATGTTTAAATCAAGGCCTGAACCCCAAACTTCATTATACATTAACCTAGCATGGATTACTACTTCTCCCACGTAATGTTGACTTTCTAATTCCTCAATAGTGAAGAACTCGTTAGTTCGTAATGAATGTTCAATAACGCTCTCTAACTTGCTCAGCTCTACACCATCACTAAGTATGAGGTCATACCTCCTAGTTACCGGTACGTATACGTCAGTCTTTGTTAGACTCCTAGGCTTTAATGAGGTATTCATGTATATGAGGGATGATAACCACGTAATCGATAGCGTTATGAATGAATTAAATGTGGGTAGACCCCCATACCTTAAGTAAATAAAGGTAAGTGTAGGTATACCTACCATGAGCATCCATAAGGATATATATAACGACGATATCACAGTCATACTCCACTGAGGCATACCCACTATGAGGAGTCTCTCATAGAGATTTCTAACCTCGGGTGTCAATGCGTGAAGTACGGCGAGTAAGACTACTATGGATATGACTGACGTAGTAGTAGCTACTAGTACAGATTTAGGCGTAGGTATGGCTATTCTTGAGTATATGAACTTACCTATAGGACATATTAGTTCTACCTTACCTATGGTATGGTATGCATCCAAAGTCATTAATAGAAGTCTCTTCGTGGACTCTAAGTATTCATTGGTTACGTAAGTAGGTTCGCTGACTATCACTAAATCAGTAATTACTTCCTTCCTAACATTTCCACTTAATATCTTAGGTAAGTAGTTAAGTGATGTAATCATTACGTTACTTGGTGGTGGAAGGATAGGCTTTAACCCTATATAACCCTGTATAGGTAGGAGAGGAATATCATGAACCACTACTAAACTAAGTAATTTGTTAGGTGCGATGCAATTACCTCTTAATGTTTCATCGCAAGATAATAAGTATGGAGCATCTAGTCTTAAACCTAGTTCACCCTTAAGTTTCACTATGTAGTCTTCAGGTAGTGCTACTATGATGTATATACTCCTATTGACATCACTTAAGGTTACTGGCTCAGTAAGTGTTATTCTCGCTATAGGTAATACGAAATTCACTGACATATTTGTAGGGTTAAACACCTTCCTTACCAGAACCTTAACGATCTCCTCACTTTCATTAATACTTATGGGGTTATTGAAGGATATTGCAATAATAGTCTTATTAAATCCTTCATCACTCACCTTATACCATGTATAAGTAGGTATTGCAGCTTTAGCTGATATGAGCATGAAGAGTATTAACGCTATTATTGGAAGTAATGCTATGGGTTTAAAGAGTATCGTTCTTAATATCTTGAATAGAAAGAGTATCCTACTAGCCCTCAACTTAATTGAGACTCCTAACCTACGAATTATGGGCTTCTCTGATAGTAAGGGGGACTTCTTAATGAATATTATTACAATCAAGTATACTAGGTACGCTATAACGCATAAGTACGTTATTAACATCACAACATCGTACATTACATAACACCCATGAGTGACATCATAGTGGATACTACAATACCGATACCGCAACCAGCAAGCATTAATGATGAGTATGTTAGAAGTGATTCATAAACATCAAAACCTATCCTTAACGCTACGTACTTAATTAGTGATGCAACTAAGAATATAATTCCGATATCAGGCGTTAATGTTAGACCTAGAAGTATTGAATATATGGATATCCCACCTAACCTAGTAACTCTTAATAGGATTATCAAAGCAAGCGCTAGTAGTGCGCCAATGATTATTGAGGTAGTATTAAATGCTGTTGCATCACCCCTATATATGATGTTCATCCATGTAACAACGGGTACCCACCTCAATAGGTTTAATTTAGGTGAGTTTAGCCCGTAGGCTAATAGTAAGTAATGACCGTAGATCAATGTGAGTGGTGCACCGATAAGTATTGAGAGAGCCAGTACGGGCAGTACTATATCGACATCTAGGCCTAACTTCCTAACTCCCTTGAATATATTCATTGATGCACCAGCCATGAACTGAGGCATTGGAACACCTGTGTATGGATCTAGTAATACATATGTTAATGCATTACGTACTTTAAGCGAAAACAACGTGAATGTCGCTAACGGTAGTGTTGATTGCGAAGCTGTACCAGTCTCACCTACAACCCTAATTGTTAGTAAGGTAAGTACTATGTGGAGAATGAAGTATAGTGGTAGGAAGGTAAGTAGGTTTATTGAGGGCTTTACCAACATGTAGAGAGGTATTATCAAGGAGATTAGGAGAGCTAAGGATAATGAAGTACGCTTAAGTAAGGTTCTATCCTTTAGCATAAGTTTAAGTGTTAAAGTAAATGTTGTACGCATACTTATGAAGTAGTAAGTCATAGTTATGATGAGGAAACCCACCATTATCGATGCAGTATAGGGTGCAGCCTCTAAAACTATGTCTGATGAGTTCATAAAGGGCGCAACATACATTAAGCCTAAATATGTCAGTAACGGTGTTAATATCAAGTACATAATTAAGTTACCTATACCAATACCTATCGATGTATTAAGGGGTATTAAGAGTGCTAAGAAGAATATGAAGAAGTCTAGAGTGAGGGCTATTGATGAACCTGGAAGTACTTGCTGTAAGTGTGACGTAATATCGATACCCATGTAGCCAATCTGGAACGTTAATAATTGGAGTAGGATACCAAGCGTTATTGGTAGAATTACATGTGGCTTACTTAAGTACCTACCCATACTAACTATCATAGAGTACGCTAGGCCTATGGGATAAGGTAGCCTCTCCTTCTCAATGAAGTGCTTGTAAAACACGTAAGCCAGGAATACACCAGAAACTGATACTGCTGTAGCATATAAGTAGAACGTGATTGTAGCTCCATCAATTAATCCTCCCCTGAAGTAGAGCCATTTAGGTAAATCAAGACCTTCACCACCCATGTAATTAAGCATTGTATACGTTATGTACATCCCCGACGTAATAGCTGTTGATAACGATATTCCTGTAGCAGTAACTATACTGATTAAGTGTTCAATGACTGTTGGTGCACGTCTAAGAACTACTGTTAGGAGGGCTAAGGTTAATATAGCTGATATTATGGGCGCTAATTCAGATGTAGTATACCCTGTTACAGCATAACCATAAGTATCGATAAAGCCTAGTAGGGAACCGACAATAATACCTACCATCAGCCCTACATGCCACTTATCACTAGCCTCCCATGCCATAACATCTACTCCCTACTGCAATACTCCTTGAATATTGACGTAGCTCTAGATGATATAAAATTTAATGGTACTACTAATGCATTGTTACCTAACCTCTTAACAATAGATAATGCATTCTCAATCCTCTTCAAGAGTTCTGATAATAGGTTACAGCTAATTTCACCTCTCAATGACTCCATCTTAGTTAAGTATATCAGAGCTTCAATTAATTGGGCATTAGCTCTACTAAAGGATAGCCTACTACCACTACCCTCATAAGCATCTAATACCTCCATATAAAATGAAGCTCTATTACCTTCATCAACTAATTCATAAACTCTACACTCAATGTATAAATCAACATTACCCTTAATTATGGGTGGTTTTACATACCTTGACTTTAAATACTTCACTCTATCCTTTAAATACACAGATTCAAAGAATAGCATAGAGTCATTTGTTAAATTTATTGTGGCTTCACCCAAACTTACGAGATTCCTGAATGTTCTCGTACCCTTATATGGTCTTAGCAATACGAGATTATTACTTAAATAAATGCCCATAGCTGATGGGTTAGGTCTATTAAACTTATCTAAAGTAACTACTATGGCTTCATGATGTCCATACCTTAAATACCTTAATATACTCATACTCAACTAACTTCCTAGAATGATATAGAATCATTTAATTTATCCCTAAGTAGTCATAACTTGATGAACATTAGGAGTGCGCATCTTTGGGGGTATATCTATGACCTAATAAGGTATGACTTAGGTTTTAGTTATGAACATGATTATTGGAGCGCCTCCATAGCATCAATGATTTGTGATACTGAAAGGACCTTAAGAACTGAGAAAAAGCTGTGTGAGCTCATCGAGGGAAGAAGCGTACTTGTAGTTGGTGCGGCTGATTCATGCATTAAATGTGCTGATGTACATAAGCATTTCGACGTTGTGATAGCGGCTGATGGTGCAGCTAGGTGTTGTTTAGATTATAATGTAAAACCTGATGTAATTGTTACGGATCTTGACGGCTTAACCAATGAATACTTAATGCTTAATGACGTTATTTACGTAGTCCACGTTCATGGGGATAATATCAGCCTCCTACTAAGGTATTTAGAAATACTTAAGAATACACCATACATAATCTACACCATACAAGTATATCCTAAACTTAATCATTGCTTAAGAATATATGGAGGCTTCACTGATGGTGATAGAGCAGCATACTTAGCCTACTACTTTAAAGCATCAAGTATAGGACTTGTAGGGTTTGAATTTAATGGTTATGTTGGTAAGTACTCAAAACCTTGGCTAAGTGGTAAGTCTTACCCTACGAAAGTGAAAGAGGGGAAGCTTAAATGGTGTGAGAGATTATTAAGATTACTTGAGAACGTAGCGACTGGTGATATCAGTGTTGAATACTATTGAAGTAAGCGTTAAAGCTGGTTATAGAATACATATGGGCTTCTACAGATTTCTTGATGAACCATTTATCTATGGCTCACTAGGTGCTGCAATAGAGATTCCTCAGTTCACCTTGACCATTAAGGAATGCGGTAAATTAAGTATTGAAGCAAGTTCTGATTATGCTAAGGAATTAATTAAACATGTAAGTGATTATTTAGGTGTTAGAGATGTTTGTGTAAGTTTATCTGGTTATGTAAAGCATCACGTAGGACTTGGATCAACCACAAGGATAGTTATGGCAGCACTGGTGGGTATAACTACTTTGAAGAGAATGGATGTAAATGTGATTGATTTAGCATTTAAGCTAGGTAGAGGTAAGGTATCGTCTGTAGGTATATATAGCTTCATGTATGGTAACTTAGTTGTCGACACAGGTTTTAAAGTAAGTAACTCATCAAGAGAGTACCCTAAACCATTAGTAATAATACCTATACCTAGAGATTGGTATGTAGTCATAGCATTACCTGAAGACAGGATAGGGTTAAGAGAGGATGAAGAGGATAAAATATTAAGCAATGTTGAAGTATTTCATGACCAAAGTGATCTCTACAAGCATGTAGTAACGCTTATGACTGCAGCAATGCATAAAGACTTCAAACTATTTTCTGAGTCACTAAGGAATATACAACTACTAACAGGTAAGTACTTTAGTAAGTATCAGGGAGGTATATTTTGTTG
>CAZAMI010000021.1:0-14968 GCA_964486465.1 uncultured Desulfurococcaceae archaeon
TTAAGAAGTTAACAGTTCTTGAAGCAGTTACTGTTGGTGCCTTACTAAGGTATAGGGATGTTGAGAAGGCTAGAGAGAAAGCAAGTGAGGTACTTGAGTTTATAGGTATACCGAAGCAAGACTTCAATAGATTAGGTAGTGAGATTACGTTAATAGAGCATAAGCTAGTAGACCTTGGTAGGGCACTAGCTACTGAGCCTAAATTGCTTCTTCTCGATGAGGTAGTAGCAGGTTTAAGACCTCATGAGATGGAGAGATTAGCTAAAGTATTACTAAGGATTAGGGATGAATTAGGTATAACAATGATTGTTGTAGAGCATGTTATGAGGTTCGTGATGAATCTAAGTGAGAGGATAATTGTTATGCATGAAGGTAGGAAGATAGCTGAGGGCTCACCTGAACAAGTAGCTAATGACCCCAAAGTTATTGAGGCTTACTTAGGTACTAAACTTGTGTAGGGGGCGACCCACATGTCCCTACTAGAATTACGTAATGTTGAGGCAGGATATGGTGAGTTTAGGGTACTACGTAATGTCAGCTTAAAGGTTGAGAGGGGCGAAATAGTAGCATTAGTGGGACCTAATGGTGCTGGTAAAACAACAACACTAAGTACGATAATGGGCATGACAACGCTATATTCTGGCGATATACTATTTAATAGTACATCAATAAAGAAATTACCAACATACAAGAGAGTTGAACTAGGCATCACCATGGTTCCTGAAGGCAGAAAGCTCTTTAACTCATTAACTGTTTATGAGAACCTACTAGCAGGGGCAATAACTAAGAGAGCTAGGGAAAAATTAGAGGATAGTCTTGAGTTCGTATTTACATTGTTCCCTCGATTAAAGGAGAGGCAAAACCAATTAGCTGGTACATTAAGTGGTGGCGAGTCTCAAATGCTAGCTATTGCTAGAGCGCTCATGGCCAGACCTCAAGTACTACTCCTCGATGAGCCTAGCTTAGGCTTAGCACCAAAAATTGTACTAACGATATTTGATGTAATTAAGAAGTTAAGAGATGAAGGTGGCGTAACAATACTACTTGTTGAGCAACATGTTAAGAATAGTTTAGAAATAGCTGAGAGGGGCTACGTTATGGAACTAGGCAGAATAGTTCTTGAGGGTGATGCTAAAAGACTACTTAGTGATGAACGACTTAAGAAAGCATATCTAATAATATAACACATTAAAATGATGAATAAGGAAGAAGCTATTTTATGGGCACTCATACTAGTAGATTCACTCACGCTTAACTATAATTTCGTAAAAACACCTATAGCTAATGATTGGATTAAAGAGTTCAAATGGGGGCTGCTTGAAGGTTTAAGACTATGCAATAATAAGTATTGCTATAGCTCTAAAGCTGAATCAACGCTATCAGTAATGAAGGAGTTAATAAGTAAGGGCTACATAAATAGCTCAGATTTAGCTAGGAGGTTCTCCTTTGAATTAAGAATAACGAATAATATCCGGAAGTACAGCATAATCACATCCACAGTCATTAGGAGCATGAGATTGGGGAGACCATGGCATGAATCAGTACTTAATGCGTTAACGAAGTTTAACATACCTGATGATGAGGCCATTATTAGATCTACACCCATACCATTGTTCTTTAAGGAACTTACGGAGATCATAACTAATGTAGAACGGCAAGTAATGGCTACCCACATGCATCCCGAAGTAATAGAAGCTTCAAAAGCTTACGCTACATCTATATATCTAGCTCTTAATAATACTGATTACTGGAAAATTATGGAGTACTTAATTAACACACAACTTATAGAAGATAGAATGCTTAAATTAAAGATTAAGTCCATAGAAGGGTTGATTAATAGAAGACCAAAGGATGTTGTTAAAGTATTGAATAATAACTACTTAGCTATCTCAACACTTACTACAGCCTTATATTGTGTTATTAAGAACGAGGCCGATTTTATAAATAGTATACTATGTTGCATAAGTTTAGGTGGCGATGTAAGTAGCAGAGCGATAATTGCTTCAACATTATCAGTAATAACATCAGGCTTACCTCATGAATTTATAGTTAAGGCTAAGGAGGTAGATAACTATGAATATATAAGAGAACTTATTAAGCAATTCAAGGTCAGGAAGGATATATCTTAGTAATTTACTTCCTAAGTACCTCTCTATAGACTATATGGATAATGTTGTCCTTTACTTCCTGAGTTATTAACGCATTTATCAATAGCCTCGTAGTTACTGTTAGTTTTAAGCTTAATGCTTCACTTAAGTTAAAGAATCCTATATCAAGTACCTCCTCATTAGGCCTCAATTCACCATGATACTCCCTAATTAGAAAGTCTATTATTACATAATGGTATATTACTTTGCCATTAACATCCTCTGATACATACTCAGTTATGGCTATTAATGTGGGGTTGTACCCCTTTAAGCCTGTTTCCTCCTCTAGCTCCCTTATGACTGCTTCCTTAAGTTCCTCACCTAACTCTACATGACCTCCCGGTATTGCCCACCTATTAGGTGCTGGTGGGTAGCGACGTTTTACTAATAGTAACCTACCTAATCTATCAAATACCACAGCACCAACAGCAATTCTTGGAATGTCTGCCTCCACATTAACCCCCTAATAATGTCTAACTTCTGCTTTATTTCATTTGATTAAGTAGTATTAACAGGGGTGGAGTGTGAAGAAGATATTAGAATGTCCATCATGCGGGGCTAGGTTCCCACCCTTCCCTCCCAGGCTAAGTTGTGAGATATGTGGTTCGCCTATTATACCACGTATTGTAGATCTGCAACTCAAGAATATTTATGGATGGCATGAAGGTATTTGGGCGTTTAGGGACTTCCTAGTAAGTAGTGGTGAAAACGAAGTATCTTTAGGTGAGGGATTAACACCAATAATTAAAGCTGCGAATTTAGGGAAATTCTTGGGGTTAAATAATGTATTGATTAAGGATGAGTCAAGAAATCCATTAGGTACGTTTATTGATAGAGGTTCAGCAACATTAATTTCTGTAGCTCTTAATTTAGGGTTTAAGAAGATAACTGTAGCTTCACTTGGTGATTTAGGTATTTCAACATCGGCTTACGCTAAGAAGGCTGGAATTATGAGTTATGTAGTGATGCCACACACCATCACACCGTCAAAAGCTTATCAAGCACTTGTTTTAGCTGATAAAGTAGAGTTTACCTTAAGTTATAATGAAGCTTTGAGGAAAGTTATGGAAGCTAAGAACTCATTAAAAGTAACTCCACTCAATCCTTACCTACTTGACGGATATAGAACAATATACTACGAGATATACTTAGAGTTGAAGAAGCACCCTGACATACTTGTCATTCCTATAGGTGATGGTGCCTTAGTGACAGCACTATGGTATGCTTTAAAGGATTTAGGAGGTAAGCCCGTAGTGATAGGTGTTAAAGGCTGTTCACCAACACCAATACTTAGGGATATAAGTGTTGAAAGACCTCTTTACGAGCAGGTAATTAAGGATATACTTCGGGAAAGCGATGGTTTCATAATTGAGGTCTGCGATGAAGATGTTATAGAGGCAGTAAAACTCCTAGCACTTAATGAAGGCCTACTCATAGAACCTGTGGGAGCTTCATCTATAGCTGCATTAATGAAGTTAAGTAATAATGGTGAACTACCTAGCACTAAGTTAGTAGTAACCTTAATAACTGGGGGATCCCTTAGGGATACCTCAATCCTTAGATTACTTACGGATAAGCATGTATTACAGCAAGAAGAGCTCAAGATAGGATTCACAAAATTTAAGATACTAGAGGCACTAACATCTCAAGGTCCACTACATCCTTATGCAATATGGAAAATACTTAGAGACAATTATGGAATAAAAATAAGCTTAAGAGCGCTTTACCAACATATTGAAGAATTAGAACGGCTTGGATTAATCAGAATTAGTAGTTATGAAAGAGTTAGTGGAAGAGTTAGAAAGATCTATGAGGTTACCCCTAAAGGTGTTAAACTTCTAAGGTAGCATGATTCATATATGACCAAGGTAGAAGCTTTTTAGTGTGTAATCACTGATGTTAGGGGGTACTGTATGGAGGCTATTAAGGGTCTTAATGAGGGATTACAATTTAAATATAAATTTAGGACTACTTCAGAACATTCAGCTAGACACGTAGGTTCAGGCGATGTTGAGGTACTTTCAACGCCATCAATGATTAAGTTTATGGAGGAGGCTTGTAGACGTACTGTCGATAATAGGTTACCTGGAGGTTATGTGTCTGTAGGGACGTTAATTAATGTAAGACATGTAGCTGCTGCACCCGTAAATGATGAATTAGAGGTTAAGGGGGTATTATTAAGTATTGATGGAAGGAGACTTACGTTTTGGGTTGAGGCATTATGGAGGGGTAAGAAGATAGGTTACGGCATTCATGAAAGAGTTGTAGTTAAGAAGAGTGAGTTCATTGAAAAACTTCGAGCAACAAAGTGAGTTTCTCTTTATATAGGTTGTCTAAGTAGGTATTTAGTATTCACTGTAGCTATTCATCGTGGTAATACGTGTGAAGGGCGTTAAAGCAGTATTACAACAACGGAGACTGGAAAGTTCATCTATTAAATGTGGTACATGTATTAGGAGGTGCTTAATCCCCTTAAACAGTAAAGGTTTTTGCGGGAACTACATTAACGTTAATGGCACATTATACAATATAGGCTATGGTAAGATATCAGCTATAGAATCAAGACCTATAGAGATAAAACCTCTATTTCACTTCTGGCCAGGCTCATACGCTACAACATTTAGTGGTTGGGGATGCAACTTCCTCTGTCCTTGGTGTCAGAACTGGCACTTAAGCAAGGTTCATCCACCAAGTGATGGTGATGTAACACCACCAGAGGTAATTGTGAAATCTGCAATAAGATGGGGTGACGAAGGTACTTGCGCTAGTTTTAATGAGCCAACGATACACCTCGAATACTTAATTGACGTGTTTTCGATGGCCAATAGGAAGGGGCTATATAATGCCATGGTTACAAATGCTTCATTCACTATTGAGGCATTAAGAATGCTTAAGGAAGCTGGTTTAGATGCTATAAGTGCTGACATTAAGGGTTGTCCTGAAACCTATAGAAAGTTTATGGGTATACCAAATCCTACTGATGTATTAAATGCAATGTCAGAAGCATTAAGATTAGGAATACATGTTGAGGCTGTATACTTAGTAGTAACTAAGGCTAATGACTGGGATTACTGTGTCGAACAAGTTATAGAGTCTCACTTGAAGTACTTAGGTCCTAATACACCATTACATGTAAATAGATATTACCCGGCGTACAACTACTACGAACCTTCAACGAGTGTCAGTAAGTTGATAGAGATATATAAAAAGGCAAGAAGAAGTGGTATTAACTATGTGTACATAGGTAATATAGCAACTAATGAATACTTACACACTAGGTGTCCAGGATGTGGGAAGGTCTTAATAGAGAGAACACACTATGGTGTCGTGAGTTGCAGGTTAACTAATGAAGGAAAATGCCCATTCTGTGGTTACAAAATATATATTAGAGGTCAATGGAAAGTTTCTAATCGCTTAACCTCCTGGCTTATATGAGAACTAATATTTAAAGGGTAGTATTACTTAAACACATTAGGTGTAGTGTTGTGGATGTTGAGGAGAAAATGAAGGTAGTCCTAAGAAATACTGAAGAGGTAGTCACTATTAATGAATTACGGCAATTAATTGAGACAGGAGGTGGTAAGGGTTACCTAGGTTTTGAACCTAGTGGCATATTTCATGTTGGATGGCTAATATGGGCGTATAAGTTTAAGGACTTAGTTGATGTTGGATTTAAAATGAAGTTATTAGCAGCTACATGGCATGCATGGATTAATGATAAGTTAGGTGGTGATTTAAACCTCATTAGATATGCTGCTAACCATGTAGCTCAAGTACTTGATTCAATAGGTTTAGAGGGTAGGTATGAACTGGTATATGCTGAAGATCTAGTTAGTGATATTAGGTATTGGGAACTCATATTAAGAACAGCTAAAGTACTCTCATTAGCTAGAGTGAAGAGAGCATTAACAATAATGGGTAGGAGAGCTGAGGAAGTCGAAACTGATTTCTCAAAACTTATATACCCATTAATGCAGGTGTCTGATATACTCTACATGGATTTAGACATAGCCTTGGGTGGTATGGATCAAAGGAGGGCTCACATGCTTGCTAGAGACGTAGCTGAAAAGCTTAATCTCAAGAAGGTAGTTGCTATTCATACACCCTTACTACCTTCACTTGAAGGTGCTGGAAGAATGGATATTAAGGGTTTAGAGAGAGACGAGTTCTATGCTGAAGTGAAGATGAGTAAGTCAAAGCCTAAGTCAGCAATATTCATTACGGACAGTGATAAAGAAATAATCGATAAGATAAGGAGAGCTTACTGCCCTCCAAAGATTATAGAAAATAATCCGATACTAGCTATAGCAAAGTATATAATATTTAGAGGTGAGGAGAAGGAATTCACTATAGAAAGACACGAAAAATATGGAGGAACGATTACATTATGGTCTTACAATGAATTAGAGAGATTGTATTCTGAAGGTAAGATACATCCTTTAGATCTTAAGAATGCTGTAGCTAAATACTTGATAAAGATTGTAAGCCCTATAAGAGATAAATTATTATCAAATACAAAATCAAGGGAACTCGTTGAGAGGATAAAGAATAAGGTAAGTAGGTGATATGTTACTTAAAGCGTAAGTAAACTATAGCCGTAATCCGGGCCTTTTTAACTTACTGGTATATGGAGAGTTTCTTTAAAGAGTCTCCATATCAGAACATGATTCAGCTAGTAATTAGGAGAAGGGCCGGGGGTGGCCCTCCCCGCCTCATTACGCCCCGAGACTCGGGGCTTTAGGCGGGGCCAATAACTTAATTAATTTAAGGCTTATTAAGCCTTCCTTCACCATATTTCCTCATATTTAAGAGGATGTCTGGAGATTCGATCTCCTCAAGGCGTCTCTCTATTTCCTCAATCCTTAACTGTAAGTCTCTCAATACATTGTCTATGACATAGATTCTACCTTTAAGATATGCTATATCTCTCTCTAGCTTAGATATTAAGGGCGTTGTGACTTGCCCATTACCTTGGGGACTAACTATGTTACCGTTAAGTCCCATCTTGATGAACATCTTTATAAGGTCAGTTAACTGGATACCCATATCACTTGCTATTCTCTTAAGCTCACTGTACACTCTCTCTGGCAGTGATATATGTACTGTAGGTATGTCCGCTCCCTCCAAGAGAAATACCTAGATCCTAGTATTTAAAACTAGCTACAATATGTATACTTCCTTCAATACTCCTCTATATGGCTTTTAAACTAAAGGGAGGAGAGAAGGTATTAACTCCCTCCGCACCGAAGAAAATCAAGGGTGTGCTAAGAGTGAGAGTTGTTACATTTAAAATAGATGAGGAGTTACTTGAGAGGCTAGACATGCTTGCAATGAAGTTAGGAATACCACGTTCGGAGCTAATTAGGGAAGCAATAATAAGTTTTATAAATAATAAATCAAGCATAAGTGAGCTAGCGCGAGGAAGAAGGTTAAGAGTTAAGAGAATTATTCTTACGTAGGCTCCTTAAAAACTACGACCTTTGTTGACTCCCAAAGATCTAAGTCATCTCTACTTACTTGCCATACATTACTATTGAGTCTTACAATTTCTAGATCAACTATAGATAGGAAGTTATCAACTGGTGCTAAAGGTAAATTTACACCCCTCACCCAGTAATGCATTGGTACTACGGCCTTAGGTTCTAATTCCTTAACGACTTCATAAGCCTCCTTAGCATCTATGGTGAATGTCCCTCCTACGGGAATCATTAATATGTCTACAGGTTTTAGTTTAGAAGCTATCTCCGGGTCTAGTATGTGTCCTAAATCACCTAAATGAAGTATAGATATGTTATCTACGTGAACCTTATATATGATTACGTAACCTCTTCTCCTACCTCTATATTTATCATGGTAAGCCTTAACACCTATGACTCTATATTTACCACCTACTTCGAATTCTCCTTCTCTCATCAGGTATCTTTCGCCACCTGGTTTAAGTACTATATGCCAAGCATTATGATCAAAATGGTCGTGGGTCATTAATACAACATCAGCTCTAGCCTTAGGGGGTTTAAGACCTATACTACCCCCATCATGAGGATCAATAACTATTGAGAATTCATCAGATGATATTATCTCAAAGCACGCGTGACCATGCCATTTAATAGTAACCACACGTATCCCCAAGATAATTACCTTAGCTAAGACTAAAATAGATTAACCGTAAATTATTTATGTAACTTCAATATTTAGCTTAACATGTCTATACTTAATTCCCTCATAACCTTTCTTAATAACTCTTCACCTAATAATTCACGAAGCTTATTTCTTAGAGATTTATTAGGTAACAGCCATATCAATGAATCTATGTGAAGCGGCGGTATTGAGCTTAAGCATGCTATTTCATTCCAAACATTAACTACTACCTTTACATTCACATACAGTTCTCTCCAGCTTTTAGGCCCTATTAACAGTCCTGAGTAATATGTTACCTTCGCTATTCTTATATCAACAGGTATCGGTATGTCCATGGGTAGGAGAGCTAAATATTGCCTAAGTGCTTTCAATCCATAGTAAGCCATTTTTACGGAAAAGACTACAGTTTTACTCTCAGGCCTTGTTCGGAGAGATTCATACGTTAGTTTCCATAACCTTAGAAAGTCCTTAGATAATATCGAGTCATATATAGGCTTTAATATAGGTAAAATTTTAGTTAATCTCTTTAATTTAATTTGAACTCCTGCCTTATTACACTTACTTACTTTTAAGAACATACTGAAAGAGTTAAATATTCTGTCTTTAACATCTGTTGTAAGATTTAATGTATACTTACTGCACAGATTAACACTTCTAAAGTACTGACTAAATTCATACCAGTACAATTCACCCTTACAATTCAATCTATAGCTGATTAAGGCATTTAAGTAGGATAGTAAGGGCGTCAGTAATTCACATCCTTTTGTTAAGGTCTTTATGTATATGAATTGAGGATCTATTAGTTCAATATCAAGTATCTTATTTAAGCCAATACTTCTTAAAATACCCACTAATGCATATACCTTATCATGATTTATTTCGATACTACTCCCTTTATTACTTATAAAGCACCTAAGTAAAAAACTACTTTACTGCTAATTAAAACCTGTTTACTAGAGATACTACCTGAGGGATGGTAAATGGTGGTGAGCGGCAGTTTAAGGAGGGGTATATTAGCTCCATGGGTACCTACAAGGTCTGAACTATTACCATACATTATGCTGCTTGCTAAGCCTAAAGAAGGTGATATATTTTATGATTTAGGGTGTGGTGATGGTAGAGTTGCTGTTGAAGCTTGTTTAAGGGGTGCAAGAGCCGTTTGTATAGAAATTAATAAGGAATTGATAGAGAAGGCTAAAGAGAGAGCACGAAAACTAGGCGTATTTGATAGAATAGAATTTATTAATGATGATTTCTTCAATATCTCCCTAAGTGATGCCACTATAGTTTATATGTATCTATTAACTTCGGTCAATAGAATGCTAAAGCCTAAACTTGAGAGGGAGTTGAGATTAGGTACTAAGGTTATCACCTTAGACTTTGAAATACCTGGTTGGAGACCGATACACATACTTAGGATATCCCTAGGCTATAGAGATGCAACATTATACCTATATATGAAGGGGATATCTGATATTTATGGCAGTACTTCACCATACTAAGTAAAGTCTTAGTGATTCTTACTATGAGTAAAATTGTATACATATTAGTTGCAGGAGGCCCCTGTTCTGGTAAAACGACGTTAGTTAATACTTTATCAAATGAGTTATCTAAACGTGGTTTAAGAGTTTACGTTATTAGAGACTGGGCTAGAGAATTAATAAGAAAGAATAGGGGTGTTGGTGAACCACTACCATGGACTAATAGAGTAGAATTTGAAGTTAAAGTTGTTAAGGAGCACTTAAAGGATTATAGAAGGGCCTTAAGGCAATCACTTGATGTCATAGTAGAGGACTCAGGACCCATAAGTGCTATAGCTTACTGTAGAGTTGATAAAGTTGAATTACCCAGCGAAGTACTTAGGAAGATAATAGAACATACAAGGAATATAGACATAGTAATCCTTACTCACATGAATGCAGGTATGTACTCTAAAGATAGTGAGAGATGGGAAAGTAAGGATTACGCACTTAGAATTCATAAGGAAATAATTAACATTCATAAAGAGTTATTACATAATAAAGTGTACCTAGTATCTCATAGTATGAGACCTGAATTAAGATTAAAGGATGTTATTGATTATGTAATTAAGTATCTTAAAAGAAAGGGATTAATTACTGGGAATCAATAGACGAGATGCCTCAATAGCTTTCCAGGCATATTACCTATATGTCTACCCCCATCAACAACTACAACACCATTAACAATGACGTACTCAATACCTATGGGATACTTGTGGGGTGAAGTGTACGTTGAAGTATCCTTTATGGTATCATAGTTGAATATCACTATGTCTGCCTTAAATCCAGGCCTTATTATCCCTCTATTCCATAAACCTAGTTTCCTAGCAGGTAAGCTAGTCATTTTCCTTATAGCTTCAGATAAACTAATGAGTTTTAGCTCACGTACATACTTAGCTATAACCCTTGGAAACGTACCGTAATTCCTTGGATGAGGCCTTCCTTCACCGAACTTCCTAATTAGACCATCACTACCTATAGCTACAAGTGGATGCGATATTACTTTAGATACCTCATGTTCATTCATACCAAAAGCAATCATTTCAGTACTACCTTCATCCTCTATTAAGAGCTTAATAACTGCATCAATAGGTTCTAAACCCCATTTTAAAGCTATCTCATTAATTCTTAACCCCTCTACATCTTTATGTTTAGGAGATGATGAGATCATTATGTCGTCCCAATCAAGCCTTCTACTACCCATTACGCCGACCTTCATTAATTCCTCACGTAACTTACTAACTACTTCATTACTTTTCAACCTCCTAACCAATTCCTTACTACCACCCTCTCTAACCCACCTAGGCAGTATTGCTGAGAGGAATGTGGAT
This sequence comes from uncultured Desulfurococcaceae archaeon, assembly GCA_964486465.1. GTDB lineage: Archaea > Thermoproteota > Thermoprotei_A > Sulfolobales > NBVN01 > CAZAMI01. Next base: position 11,137 of record CAZAMI010000021.1, read on the forward strand.
GATGCTTCATAAGGATACGCATCAGCACTTATATCTAATCCCCTACTCGAGTAATCCTCAATAACCTTGAGCGCCAATAAGGCCTTTCCCCAATTGGATTTACCAACTGCCTTGAGGTGAGAAATCTCAAGTTTTACTCCAGTATCCCTAGCTATAGTAATAACTTCAAAAATGGAGTCTAAGAGATTAGCTCCCTCATCTCTCATATGAACAGCTAGTATACCCCCATACTTAGAAACAATCTTTGATAAGTTAGTAAGTTCATTATGATTAGCGAACATGCTAGGTACATAGATAAGACCAAGTGACATTCCAAACGCTCCAGCCTTAAGAGACTCGTTAAGTAGTTCGCTTATTTCCTTAAGTTCCTTCCCGCTTGGCTTGATGTTATCAAAGCCTAGAACAGCTGATCTCAATGTACCATGACCTACCAATACCGCTACATTAACGCTCTTCTTGAGTTTATCTAACTCTTGGAGATAACTGGTAAAGGAATCCCACTTAACACTATAATCATTTATGCCTGAACCCCACATCAACTCCTTAATGAACTCCTTATTTTTATCAGTTATTGGCGCTGGTGAGGAACCACAATTACCCACAACAATAGTTGTTACGCCTTGCATTATGTAATTATCTGCTGTAGGTATGCTGAATATTGACATGTCGCTATGGTTATGTATGTCTATGAATCCTGGAGTTATGTAAAGGCCTCTGGCATTAATTATAATCTCTGCGTTATGACTGCTTAAATCACCTAGCTTCCATATAGTGTCATTTATGATGCCTATATCGCTTCTGAAAGGTGGAGCTCCAGTACCATCAATAATATAACCTCCTTTAATAATTATATCAAAGTGAGTCATGGATTACATCCTATTTAAGTTCCTAATATTAAGTATTTTAGTCTAGCTTACAAGTTCGGCATTACATTAAGTCTTTAACCCTAGCTCCTCAAGTAGTGAGCCATACTGGCTCATAACTAGGTTAGCTATCCTTGAAGCATCAATTACTGCTTTATTCTTCCCTTTACATTCTCTAAGGACCCATGATATGATGTCGACAAGAAAGCTGTATGTTCTCATACATATCAATTCACTTCTAGCTAATCTAATGTAATCACCTTTTAGATTCTTTAATTCTCTCTCATGTTTCAAGATGTTAATACCAGCTGCCAGAATCATTGCTATGGTGAAGAAGAACACGGCAAAGAGTATAGTACTTTTAGTAGATTCAGGTATTTCTGGGGGTAGTAAGTACCATAGCACAGTAAGTAGTAGGAAACCAGCGATTGAGGCATTAATGAATATTTTTCTAGTCTTACTTGTGACTGCTTCTATACATGATACGGCTAAGTCCTCCGTTGTCATACCTTTAAGAGGTATCTTAAATGTAAATGCTATACTATTCCTCTGAAAATCCACAGAACACCTACCTAACTCCTCATGCCTACTCCACTTAATAGTTACCTTGATATACTTAACCCTGAATATCTCACTAATGAACTTCTTAGCAGCATTGATTAGGTTAGTCTTGAGCTTAGCGAAGTCACGAACTACTTCACTCACACTTACCCCATGAATTTAGCATTAAAAGTAAAAATATGTATTAAACTCTATATTAAATTATTAAGTTCATTGGATAATGTAACGACTAAGTACATCAATATACTTCAAGCCGCTACCAGTATTCACTAATACTATGACTTCATCCTTATCAATTATACCTTGATCAAGTAACTTACGTAATGCTGCTAAAGTTGCTGCACCTTCAGGACATGATAGTATACCTTCGGTTTTTGAGAGCTCTTTAATAGCATTTAATATCTCGGTATCACTTACAGTTATAGCTGTACCTTTACTCTCCCTTAATACCTTAAGTATTAAGTAGTCTGCGTAAGGCTTAGGTACTTTAATTCCTGGAGCTATGGTTTTTGGGTTAGCCCACGCCTCCACATACTCCTTACCCTCATGAAACGCCTTAACTATGGGTGCGCAACCAGAACTCTGTACTGCTATCATCTTAGGTAACTTCTCCTCCTTTAATAATCCCAGCATTCTCAACTCATTAATACCCTTCCATATCCCTAGTAAACCTGTCCCACCTCCTGTAGGGTATATTACAACATCAGGCGCTACCCAGTCAAGATCCTCAGCTATTTCGTAGCCCATAGTCTTCTTACCCTCCAATCTATATGGCTCCTTCATCGTTGACATATCGAATATTCCTTCCACATCCTTAACCTTACTTAATTCCCTACCAGCATCTGCTATAGTTCCATCAACAAGCCTTAATTCAGCACCATACATCATTATCTCAGTAAGCATGGTCTTGGGAGTATCTTTAGGCACGTATATAATAGCCTTAATACCTGCCCTAGCAGCATATAGTGCTAAAGCAGCCCCGGCATTACCAGATGAAGGCATACCAACCTTCCTAATACCTAACTCTAAAGCCTTAGAGACAGCTACTGAAAGACCTCTAGCCTTAAACGTTCCTGTAGGATTTAGTGATTCATCCTTGATATAGAGATTCCTTAATCCGAGAATCTCACTAAGTCTTCTCGCCTTAATTAATGGTGTAGCACCTTCACCAAGAAAAATAACATTCCTACCCTCCCTAACAGGCAATAACTCCATAAACCTCCAAAGACCTAAGGATCTAGGTCTTTTTCTTAGTAGATCGCGGTTTGTCAGAATTTTCGCATGCTCTATATCATAGTCTGCATAGAGTACCCCACCACATTTAGGGCAGACAGTGTTTATCTTATTAGGATCATATATGGCTCCACACTTAGTACAATATATTGCCTTTAGCGTTGAATTAATTCTTGCAGGTAGCATTAGGTATCACAAGTTTAGTAGTGGTGGTGGAAATAAAAAGCAGTAAGGAGGAATTTAATAAAAATTATGATGCCCATATACCCTTCTTGAAGTCAATAAGCTTGTAGAACTTAGCTATTGCTGTTGTTACGGTGAGGTCTCCAGTTACGTTATTCATGGTTCTCATCATGTCGAGAATGACATCTATACCTGCTATTAGTGGTATAACTTCAAGAGGTAAGCCTACTGACGTTAATGTCACAGTCAACATTATTAAGCCAGCACTGGGTACTCCAGCAGCACCTACGGATGCCATAACTGCCGCAACAGCTAGTGTAGCTAATTCTGGAGCTGCTAAAGTTCTACCGACGATATCTGCGGCAAATATTGCTACTAAGGCCATATATATAGCTGTTCCGTCCATGTTTATGGTCGCTCCGAGAGGTAACGTGAAGGAGTATAGACCTCTATCTATACCTAGTTTTTCATCAGCAACCCTCATTGTCACAGGTAATGTACCGGAGCTACTTCTGGTAACAAATGCTGTTAACATTGCTTCAGAAGCTGCACCAAAGAACTTTGCTGGATTTATACCTGAAATTAATAGTATAGATGTATAGACAACACCTATCTGTATAGCTATGCCTAGTGCCTCAGCACCTATTAGTTTAGCGTATGGTACAAATATAGCGACCCCAGTCTTACCTATAATTACAGCTATTAATGCGAAAACACCGTAAGGAGCAACCTCTAGTACGAACTTAACGATCTTATACATAACCTCTGAAAGCGCGTCAAACACTCTATAAGTTACTTCAGCAGCTTCCTTAACTCTAGGTATCTCCGAGACTCTAAGGTAAGCTAGCGCTATACCTACGAATAAAGCGAAGATTATTGTAGGTATAACCTTAAACTCTGCCATGGCTCCGAACGGGTTGGTAGGTATCCATGAGATTATGGTCTCTACGAAGCTAACAGGCTTTGGAGGCTTGTAAGTCACTCCAGGTAAT
>CAZAMI010000022.1:0-14739 GCA_964486465.1 uncultured Desulfurococcaceae archaeon
CGACAAGAACTAATCCAATAGCTCGAATATCATTGAAGATCTTAGGAGTTAAATCTGCTAAGGAACTGGCTGAAGTTATGGGGGCTGTAGGTCTTGCTCAAAACTTAGCAGCATTAAGAGCGTTAGCCTCAGAAGGTATACAAAGAGGTCATATGAAGCTACATGCAAGACAGATAGCCATAAGCGTTGGTGCTATAGGCGATGAGGTTGATAAGGTAGTTGAGGAAATGCTTAAGGAAGGTGTAATAAGGTATGATAAGGCTAAGGAGATATTAGTAAAGATAAGATCTAAAAGAACTTAACCAAACTCTCTCCGAAGCTCTTTTACCACATTCATAAATCTCTTAACTTTTTCAATGCTTACTCTACCATTAACTTTAAAATAAGTTCCTACGATAGCGCCATCAGCATGCCTCAACAGTTCCTTTACATTATTAGGATTTAAACCACTACCAATAATTACGGGCGCTTTGACAGCCCTCTTAACTTTGATTAAGTCATTTAAATCTATGGCTTCACCAGTAATGCGACCAGTAACTATTACTGCATCAGCTAACCCTCTCTCAATAGCCTCTTTAGCTACTACGTCGATATCACGCTTTGTCAAGGGCTCTCCATGCTTAACGTGAATATCCGCAAGAATAGCTATATTCCATGCCCTTAATAACGATCTGTACATATTGAGCCTATAGGCTGATGGCCTCAATATCCCCTCAGGAGTATCTACAGTCTCAACTAAGGCATTAACTCTAATGAAGGAGGACTTAGTTACATAAGCTATAGCTATTGAGTCAAGTACACAGTCACGTAGGACATTAACACCTATGGGTATTGATACCTCCTTCTTAACCTCATTAACTATTAATGTCATTGAGGATGTAACAGCGGGATCAGCTCTATTAGTACGGTAAACTCTATCATTAAAGTTCTCAATTATTATGCCGTCAACCCCTCCCTCCTCAAGGGTTTTTGAGTCTTTAATCGCATTTTCAATTATTTCACTAAGGTCCCCTCTATAAAGTGGTGTACCAGGTAAGGGTCCTACATGAACCATACCTATGATAAATGGTTTCACATGAAATGGTAGTTTAGCCATAGAGATCCCAGCTACTCAATAACTATCATTGGCTGCCCTAAATCGACAAAATCACCAGGTTTTACTAATACCTCCTTAACTTTTCCACTATAGCCGGCATAGATCTCTATACTCATTTTCATGGACTCCAATACAGCTACGACATCATTCTCTCTAACAGTATCACCGGGCTTTACTTTCAACTCTATAACCTTACCTGGTGTCGGTGCTGTTACTACCTTACCCTCAACACTTACAGCCTTAGGCTTTACTTCCTTAACTTCTGTAACGCCTAATTCCTCAGTACTTGCAACTTTAACTTCAACGACCTTACCTTCAACATTAACTACGTAAGTACCCTCACCTTTCTCCTTAACCTCAACATTAAACTCCTTACTACCTACTCTCACCTTATACTTCGCCACGACCTAACACCACCCCTCCTACATAGTTGTTGAGAAACTTCATATCTCCACATAGAAACCCAAGATGAGGAAGGAGCTACACCAGTTAATTCCTCTACCTTAGGAGGCACTAATGTTGCTGCCTCTACTACCTCCTTTTTCTTAGCCTCCTTACTTTTTATGTAGTATTCTACAGCAGCTACAGCTACTGCAAGTATCTCCTTGCCAACTTCCTCTTTCTTCTTAAATATCACCCTGGACACCTACATAGGTATTAACCCATGCTTCTTGGGTGGTACCCAAACTCTAACCTCCCTCTTAGTTAAGAGGTACTCAAGCGCCTTAATTAGTACAGGTCTAGTCTTTCTAGGCTCAATTATATCATCAATATAGCCCCTACTAGCTGCAACATATGGTGTTGCCACATTTTCTCTATACCCTTTAATCAATTCTTCTAGTCTCTTCCTTCTCTCATTAGGATCTGTTATCGCTCTTAACTCCTTCCTAAATATTATCTCAGCAGCACCCTCAGGACCCATGACTGCTATCTCAGCAGTAGGCCATGCAATAACGAAGTCGGCGCCTAAGTGTCTAGAGCCCATAGCTATGTATGCCCCACCGTATGCCTTCCTAACAATAATTGTGAGTTTAGGTACTGTAGCTTCGCTATATGCGTAAAGTATCTTAGCACCATGTCTAATTATTCCTCCATGCTCCTGCCTAGTACCTGGTAGGAATCCGGGTACGTCAACGAATGTTATTATAGGTATGTTAAATGCGTCGCAAAATCTAACAAACCCAGCTATCTTATCTGATGAGTCTATATCTAAAGCACCTGCTAAGTATGCTGGTTGATTAGCTATTATACATACGGACCTACCATTTAATCTACCAAAACCTACGATAGCGTTTCTAGCCCAATATTTATGGACTTCAAAGAAAGATCCCTTATCTAAAACCCTAGTTATTACTTCTAACATATCGTAAGGCTTATTTGGATCCTCTGGAACTATAGTGTCTAATTCAGGATCCTCTCTATCAGGGCGATCATCAGTCTTTACTATAGGTGGGTCTTCAGTGTTATTACTGGGTATGTACGTTAGTAGCTTCTTTATTATATTTACGGCTTCCTCATCATTACTAGCGATGAAGTGTGCAACGCCAGACCTACTTGCATGAACATCTGCGCCACCTAACTGTTCCTCAGTAACTTCCTCACCCATAGCCGCCTTAACTACTCTAGGACCTGTTACGAACATGAATGAAGTCTTCCTAACCATTATTATGAAGTCCATAAGTGCTGGCGAGTATACTGCCCCACCTGCGCAGGGACCCATAATCGCAGCTATTTGCGGTATAACGCCTGAAGCCATAACGTTCATGTAGAATATATCACCGTAACCCTTTAGTGAATCAACACCCTCTTGAATTCTAGCACCACCAGAATCGTTTAAGAATATTACTGGTACACCTATGCTTAAAGCGTAGCTCATAGCCTTAACGATCTTAGCTGCATGCATCTCACCTAAGGAACCTCCCATGAATGTAAAGTCTTGAGCTATAACGACAGCTCTCCTACCATTAATTCTAGCTAAGCCCGTAACCACGCCATCACCGTATGCGAACCTCTTATCCATACCGAATTGCGTGGCTCTATGGCGTACCAGCATATCAAATTCTAGAAATGAATCCTTATCGACAAGTAATTCTATCCTCTCCCTAGCTGTTAGCTTTCCCTTGGCATGCTGCTTCTCAATAGCTTCCTTACCACCACCTAAGAGTGCTTGAGCTTTAATTTCACGTAACTTCTCTAATCTAGATTCAATTGTCTCAACCATGATAGCAGCCAAGAATAATGTTGGAGACCGAAAATATTAAAGTTAATACCTTAGGTGATTGAGTCAAGTAAATAACGCTATATAGATCGAGGCTATTATAGCGGTCGTTATAACCCCAGCTATATTGGGCCCCATAGCAAACGCCAATATGTAATTCCTCGGGTTATATTTCGAGGCCACTTTCTGACTTATCTTAGCAGTTGTTGGTACACAAGACACAGCCGCGGGCCCTAGTAGCGGATTGATCCTGCCCTTGCTTAGGTAATAAACCACTATACCGCCAATGGATCCACCAATACTTGATAAAGTCAATGCTAAAATCCCAAGTACTAATATCTTAAGTACCTCACCCTTAAGGATTACTTCAACCGTAGTTAATGTTCCTAGAATGAATGCCAGAAGGAATGTGGATAATGATAGTATTACTTCATCCATTAACTTCACATATCTACTTATGCCAACTTCCTTAATTATGACCCCAGCAAAGAATGATATTATTAGTGGTGATGCTTGGGGAAAGAGTAGACTTAGTATAGCTGTTATAATTACTGAGAAAGCCAGTTTCTCCTTGGGCGTTATTCTAGGTAATTCCCTGATGTCCATGTAAGTCATCAACATTCTCTTAGGAATCGTCAGCTCATCAAGCTTTTCCTGAAATAGGTATAACATGCTTAGGTATAGATAACCTACAAGTGTTATTGGTACGAATAGTTCTGGGGCTAATCTCAATGATGAGTAAAGTACTATAGGGCCATCAGCACCACCAATTAACGCTATTGCTGCTGCTTGTCTAAGGTTAAAGCCTAATGCTACTGCTATCGGTAGTGTAAGTATAGTTCCTAATTCTGCAAAGGAGGCTAAAATGAAGCTCACATATGGCCTAGCCATTAGGAAGGTGATATCAGTCATAACGCCTATTCCTAAGAATACTAAACACGCTATCAAGCCGTTACTAAACATGAATGTATAGAATGGTTGTAACCAATATATGAAGTTGTTACTTAAGTTTGTAAAGTCCATGTTAACGTGAGGATTCCCTATACCAATAATGAATGCTAAGTTAGCTGATACCATACCTATACCCATCGGGATCATGATTAATGGTTCTAAAACCTTCTTATAGCCTAGATATAGAAGTATAGCACCTATTAGAGCTAGCATTAATCTAACGATAATCTCATTAGGAGGTAATGTTGCAAAAACAAAGATTTTCGTTAATAAATCACTAATACTCAATTGTGCATATAACTCAATCATTACTTAAGCCACCTCAATACCCTCCTCACGATATCTATTATTGCAGCAACAACTACGGACATAACTATTAAAACAACGTATATAATCAATATTAAAACGTACATCTCCATAACTCCCAGAATATATATGGAGAGAAATATTAAATATTAAATTCACTCAAAGTTCGAGGATTGTTGAGTAGTTTATTAATCTTTGTATTTTAATATAGGTCAGTCATATCAATAACCTTGGCGACCTAGTATTTAATACGCTATGAGTATACAGTTATACACTAATGTGTACTCTACCTTTAATATATATGGAGCTAAATATATACTGGGAGAAAAGGTGAGCAGTATGTTAAGAGCTAAGCTAAGCGGTCTTAAGGAGATATTGAGGAGGAGAGGACTTAAAGGTAGAGTCTATGATGTGATAATGAAGCGTAATCTAGATAGTATAGTTAAACCTATAGTTGTGAGGAGCTTTAAAGTAAAGTTAGGGGTATCTTCTAGGAAGTCGCTTAAGTGTCTTAATATGTGCTATGATTATGGTTATGATTACATAGCTTGTAGTAAGATATGTAGCAACTAATCTCGTTAATTACCCAATTACTTAATGTACTTCCTCCTCAATTAGTCTTATTAATTCGTCAGTAATTCTCCTTAAATCCTTTAACGTAGTTAACGCGTTATCCATGCTTAACCCTGAAGACTTTATCATATTGTAGGCCTGCTTAATCGCTCTCTTAAGTGCTTCTTCACTACTTAGCCCTCTTCTCATCCAGTGTCTCCATAATCTTGAAGCAGAAATTATTGCTCCTTCAACATAACGCTTCATAATTTCCTCTCTTGGCTTCCTCATTATAAACCCCTACGCACTCATGCCAGTGTCCGAACATTATTATACGTAAAGAAATAAAAATGTGTAGGAATTAGCTTAATTACCCAAATTATTGGGGTTCTTTGACCTCCTAATGCTATATTTTGAGTAAGATTTTTAACATATGACTTCAGTAGCCTGAAAGAGGGGCATTTAAGCGTGGAAGCGGTGTGGATAGTTATTGGGGGCTTAATAGCGTTTTTTGTTGCCTGGAATAATGGCGCTAATAATGCTGCTGACGCCATAGGTACTGCTGTAGGTTCTAGAGCTATAGATCTTAGGAAGGCCTTAGTAATTGCTGCAGTAGCTGACTTCGTGGGCGCTATACTTTTCGGTTCATTCGTATCTGAGACAATAATGCGTGGCATAGTAGATATAGGGCTGATAGCTAATCCAAAAATCATTATCTATGGTATGCTTTCAACATTACTAGCTACCGGTTTATGGATGCTCTTAGCATCTATATTGAAGATGCCCATGTCCATCTCTATGGCAATTGTCGGCGCAGTTATGGGGTTTGGTTTAGTAACTCTAGGTGTTAGGGGAGTCTTATGGGATACAATAGCATATATATTCATGTCATGGACTATACTACCATTCTTCTCAGCAGCTATAGCTATATTGCTTCAGAAATTCTATAGTGGTATGTTATTTAATATTAGATTACTGCCCTATGCAGGGGCTTCATCATTATTCATAATAGTGTTCTCAACCTCCTTCCTACTCCTTTATGGTAAAGTCTTTAAGACGTATTCTAACGTCTTAATCCTCTCATTACTACTAGGCATTGCGTCATTTCTAATATTTCTAGTACTTATTAACATCCTAGTAATGAAGAGAGGAGGCATTGATAAAGCTTCCAATACCATACTTAAAATCTTAGTGACTTTCGCCGCTGCCACCATAGCGTTTAGTCATGGTGCGAATGATGTCGCTAAAAGTGCTGCACCCTTAACGGCAATAATACTAGCTTCAAGTAAGGGCTACATACCCTTAACTGTTAGCGTTGACACGTATGCATTAGTGCTATGTGCTTCAGGCATAGCTATAGGTATCATATCATGGGGCTACAGAGTTGTCGGTACGCTTGGTGAGGAAATTACTACATTAACGTATACGTCAGCCTTCATCGCACAAATATCTGCATCAATACCCCTACTTATATTCACAAGACTCGGCATGCCCGTATCAACAACCATGTCAATAGTTGGTGCAATAGCTGGTGTAGGCCTCGCTAAAGGAGTTAAATATGTTAACATAAAGACATTACTAAGAATATTCAGTACTTGGATAATTGCTGTACCCGTAGTTATGGTTATGTCAGCGGGTATATACTTCCTGATAAGCTTTATAGTGTGAGATTTAATCTTCCATTCTTAACGCTAACGTTCTAATGTAGTCAGCCGCATCTTCAGCGTAGTCAGTTATGTTCTCAAGAGATTCAAGAAAGTCTTTAACCATAATTATTATTGCAGGATTACTTATTCTCTCACCATACATTACTAACAACTTCCTTCCGTTAACTATGACCTTATCAGCTAGTTCCTCAACCTCCTCAACCTTATCAGCATAACCTATAGCTCTTGATTTATCACGTTCGAATAGGGCTTCAAGTCCATCAAGTATTAAGTCCATAGAATCCATAGCTAACTTACTTAACTCCTCAACTACATCCCTAACTTCATCAGGCATTTCAAGGTAAGGTATTATGGTTAAGTATCTTGAAGCCTCCTTAGCTGATTCAGCTACTAAGTCTAATCTCCTAATAAGTCTAGCTACCCACTCTCTTACGTAGCCTCTTCTAACTTCAGTACCTATCTTTAGTATGATGCTCCTCCTAATATTATCAGCTTCGGTATCAGCTCTTATGCCATTAGCTAGTGTTCTTATAGCTTCACCGGTCCTTACATTATTAAGTAGTTTTATACCGTCTCTTAACGCCTTAACCACTGTACGAACTTTACGGGCATAATTAATTATGTCACTAATTAATTCCTTACTAAGTAACTCTTCGGTACTCAAGACATTCCCTAGTCACTATTTCCTCATACCAAAAATATCTTTCTTAAGTGTTATGAGTGTAGGACTTAGCTTAAACATCTTTAAAATGCTATTCATTTTCTTGAGTATATCGACCTTAAGTAACTTAATTTTGAGTGTAAAGTAAATCATGTAATATAGGGTAAAGAGCCCGTGAAGGTATGTACCCATGATGCCTAAAAGAGGTATCAAATATTGGCTTTCACGGTTCACCACTACATTGTAGTGATTAATTAATTTATAGAATATAGCTGAAAGTACGAGTACTGAAATAATGATTAGTGTTGATGCTATAGTAAATAATGTTAGATGACCTGTAAGTAGTAATGTGATTGCTAAAAAAGGCGCTAGTGCAAATAAGATCCAAGCATACGTATCAATGGGTGGGGGTCTACCAATTATTAATGCTCCCTCAACTAAGCCTTTAACACGAGCTTTCTGCCACCTCACTACATCACTAAATGTACTTGGTATAGATGCAAGTAATCTAGCCTTATCAGCATGGCAAACCTTAACCCTTTTAATGAGTCCCTTCTTAAGCAGTAAATATGTAAAATAGTAATCATCGCTTCGCGAGCTCGGGGGATAGTTGACGTGCTTGTAAATAAATGCCTTTACAGCCTTATTATTTCCTGGAGCGTGAATTTTTGAAAGTCTTTTAAGAAATAGGTGAAGTGAGTGGTACCAGAAGAAAATCTTTGACCAGATACTACTTTCAGTATTAACCATTGTTCTTCCGGAGACTATATCGCATCCTTTCTCGTAAATCCATTTTAAGATCTCACTTACATAGTTTGGATCATAAACATTCTCAGAATCTCCCCATATGATTAAGTCATAATTATGCTTTAATGCGTAGTGAATTGCTTCAATACGTGCAGGGCCTACACCGCCTTTAACTCTTTGAACGATGAATTCTATACATGGGTACTTCTCTTTAAACTTACTAGCTACCTCATAGGAATTATCATTTGAACCACCATCAACTATGAGTACATCAAAACTCTTACATATACTACATGTTTGTGCAGTTAAACTTTCCAAGCATTTACTTAGACCTTCAGCATTGTCCTTATTCATGATGACAACAAGTACCTTAGCCATATTCCCTTATAAGTCTGAAGGGTATGGATTAAAGTTTTTCCCATTTGAAAATTTTGAATAATTGATATTTAGATCATTTAACATATATGTGTTAAATAATTGTAATACCTTATTTGAGGATACTACATGATCCGCTTATATAGAGTCCAGCTACACTTATAAGGGTTATGTTCAAATTTCTCATGGTGATACATAAGTGGTTGAGACTAAGGTTTGGGCTGGCTTCATAATCGCAATCGTGATTGTAGCTATTGCTGCGTTTTATTCGGGTACTGCTGTAGCTCCATCAAAGACTGTAACTACGACTGTAGTGAGTACTACAACAGTAACGACCACCGTAGGTGGTGCAGGGGCAGCCACAGTTACTGTGACAGCTCCTGCAACAACACTTACTAAGACCATAACCACGACAATTGTCCATACAACAGCGCCTATGATGCCTACATGGACTCCACCTAAGAGAATAAAAGCTGCATGGATATACGTAGGACCAGTAGGTGATTTTGGTTGGTCATACATGCATGAGCTGGGTAGAGCTGTTGTTGCCTCACTCTATAAGGACTGGCTTGAAACAACGTACGTTGAGTCAGTTAGAGAAGCAGCACTCAAGGAGACCATAGAAACATTGATAGCTAAGGGCTACAACGTGATATTCACTACCTCGTTCGAGTTTATGGACGGTACTTTAGAGGAAGCTAAGAAGCACCCAGATGTTATGTTCTTCCACTGTAGTGGTTATAAGAGATGGACTAACATGGCTACATACTTCGCTGACCTCTACCAGGTTTACTACTTAAATGGCTTAATGGCTGGTGCCCTAACCAAGACTGGGAAGATAGGTTATGTTGCAGCATTCACTATACCAGAAGTTGTTAGACATATAAACGCGTTCGCCATAGGTGCTAAGGAGGTTGGTGAACAGTTAGGTAAGGATATAAAGGTATACGTTATAGAGATAGGTGCTTGGTTCGCACCAGATAAGGCAACTGAAGCTGCTAGAACCCTAGTCACTCAGTATGGTGTTGACGTAATAGCCTATACTGAAGACTCTACAGCAATAATACAGTTTGCTGAATCATGGACCAAGGAACACCCAGATCACCCAGTCTACGTATTTAGCCACTACAGTCCAGGCTACGTTTACGGACCTGACGTAGTTGTTAGTGGTCAGCTAGTTAGGTGGGAGGTAATATATGCTGACATCCTAGCAAAGATAAAGGCAGGAATACTGACACCCTACAACTTACAGAACGTCGATTACTGGTACTTACTAAATACAGGTGCCGTAGATCTAGGGTGTCACGTATTTGAGAATAGTACCTTGATGAGGATCAATCCGAAGTTCATACCAATACTCAAGGAAATAAAGGTTAAAGATAAATTAACTGGTGAGACATTAAGTGTCTATGACTTAGTGATGAGGAGATACTACCAGATGAAGTTCGCTCCATTAGAGCAACCTCTACAGGGCCAGGCAATAACTCATAAGTATGAAAACGTAACCCTCATAAGCATAACAGTAGGTAAGAAGCATGAACTGAAGTATAGGATAGCACCAATATTTGATCCATTCACAGGACCATTAAGTGGATACATGAAGGACAATCCTGATGTAAAGGTTAAGATACCTAAGGGTGTTATCTTAGGTCATGATGACTTATGGAACATGCAGTGGTTTGTTGACTGGGTAGTATATCTAGGAGCTGGTGGGTAAGGAGTTTAAAAATGATTAACCCAATAAAATCAACACTAAATGACAAATACGTTTTTAATAGATACGTGCCTCACTATATTAAAGCTCCTACGTACCCGAAGTTATTGTTTAGGAAGGGATGAATAAATGATTAATGACAACGTAATTTTAAGAGTTAAGGGTTTAACGAAGCGATTCCCAGGCGTTATAGCGCTAGATAATGTTGATTTCGAATTAAGGCGTGGCGAAATCCACGGGTTATTAGGAGAGAATGGTGCCGGTAAATCAACGTTAGTTAAGATACTTTACGGTATATACACTCCCGATAGCGGCGAAATATACGTTGATGGAAGGAGGGTAACGATAACATCTCCCATAGATGCATTAAGACATGGTCTTGCACTTGTTTCACAGAATCCCCAATTAATCGATAGGTTAACAGTAGCTGAAAATCTAATATTAGGGTTAAGTAAGTTAAGCTTAATGACGCCCATAAGGAAAGTTTACGGAAAGCTTAGAGAGTTAAGTGAGGAACTAGGTATTGAGGTAGACCCTAATATCGAGGTATGGAAGCTTAGCTATACTCAAAAACAACTAGTAGAGATACTTAAGGCATTACTCCTTGGTGCTAAGGTACTAATGATAGATGAAGCAACAACGTTATTACCCTTGAATGAGAAAAGGAGATTTTACGAATTCATGAGAAGATTCACTTTAGATGGTGGCTCAGTAATATTAATTACTCATAAGATTCGCGAGGCATTAGAAGTCTCTGATAGAATTACGGTGTTAAGACTAGGTAAAGTTGCTGGGACAGTAAGACCTAATGAAGTTTCAATAGATGACGTTAGGGTAATGATGTTTGGGGAAAGAGTTAAGGAGGTAAGTCACTACATAGGAAAACAAATCTTTACGAGACCTAAGGATAAGGTTGTACTTGAAGTTAGAGATCTATGGGTTCTGGGAGATCACGGTACTTACGCTGTTAGAGGTGTTGATTTCAGGGTATGTAAAGGTGAGATACTTGGAATAGCTGGTATAGCAGGTAATGGTCAAAACGAATTAGCCCAGTCAATTATGGGCTTAAGGAAGGCTATTAAGGGTAAGGTATTGATTGATGGTTATGACGTAACGAACAAAGATGTAGTAAAGATTAGAGAGCTAGGTGTTGGGTACATCCCTGACTCACCCTTAAAGCATGGTGTGGCCCCTGATGGTAGTATCGAGGATAACATAGCTATGTTACCATGCATAGCTAAAGGAATAATTAGATGGAGTTATGTAAGAGCTCTTGCTGAGAAGCTGATCAGTGAGTATGACATTATGACACCATCAACAAAAACACCTATAAAGCTATTATCTGGTGGTAACATAATGAAGGTACTTGTTTCTAGGGAGCTCAGCATTGCTAAGAAACTACTGATTGCATATAACCCAACAAGAGCTCTTGATGAAGCCACAGCTATGAAGGTTAGGAGAGTAATTAGGAGGAAGGCACGAGAGGAGGGAATAGCTATATTGTTAATATCTGAAGATCTCGATGAAGTACTGCAGCTAAGTGATAGCGTTGCTGTGATGAATACAGGGAGGATTGTCAGTGTAATTCCTAAGGAGAAAGTAGTTAGGGAGGAGATTGAAAAGCTTATGGTGGCTAAATAATGCATGTTACTGTAATTAAGAGAGTAAAACCTTTACCCTTCGGAAATGTGTTAATACCTTCATTATCTATAGTTATTGGTGTACTGTTAGCATCTTTGGTACTCTACATACTAATGGGTATATCACCAACTCAGTTCTTTACATATATTGGTGAAGGCTTTATTTCATTAGAAACCTTAAGGGATTTCATACTCTTAACCATACTTGGTACAGCACTAATAATATCCTTTAAGGGAGCTGTCTGGAACATCGGTGCTGAAGGACAGATAGCTATGGGCATGTTAGCAGCTGCTTACGTAGCATTATTCACTAATCTAAGTTCTTCACCAGTGTTGGGTAAGATAATGATGATTGTCTTAGCTCTAATCCTGGGTGGTATGTGGGGATTAATAGCAGGTATACTTAAGGCTTACCTGGCCATTGATGAAGTTGCTTCGACGCTCATAATGAATTACATAGCATATTACATATTAAATTACCTGGTTAGAGGTCCTTGGAAAGGTAAGCATACTTATGGCTACATAAGAACAGACCTAATTCCTGAATCAGTACATTTCTCAACACTCCCTATAAGGGGAATAACGGTAACTTATGAGGAGGTTCTACTACTAATAATCACCCTAGTATTTGCGTACATACTGCTCTATAAAACAGCATTAGGCGTTAGAATTAGGATTTTAGGATCAAACCCTGAGGCTCTAAAAGTTGCTGGTGTAAATGTTAAGCTACTCACAATTACCTTATTAACCATCAGCGGTGCTATTTCAGGTATGGTTGGTGCAGCACAATTAGCTGGGTACCTACATAGGATAAGTTATCCCATTGAAACACATACCCCCTACCTGGGTTACACAGCAATCTTAGTTGCTTGGTTATCCATGCTTGACTTAAGAGCCGTACCTATCATCGCATTCATAATAGGGTCTCTCAATCAAGCTGGTAGGCTACTACAGATAGCTGGTGTCGGTGGTATAGCAATGACTTATCTCTTCATAGGAACCATACTAGTAACCTTCACCGTGTTAAGGGTGTTCAGTGAATATAAAATTAAGATAATTAGGGGGTGAGGCATGGACGTAGTAGTACAGAGCATATTAGCTGTAGCACCTGCCTTTACCGCATACTACCTAACAGCTTTAGGTCATGGATTCTTTGAGAAGTCAGGTGTACTTAATTTAGCAATTGATGGGGTTTTTTACTTGAGTGTTGCCGTAGCTTACGCTTCAGCCGTCTATACTGGTAACCCCTATGTAGCTATACTCATAACATCGTTAGTTGCTTCAGTATTCGGTATGCTCTTAGCGTTCATAGTTACTAAACTCCCAATAAGTCACGGTGCTGCAGGACTATCTATAATGTTCCTAGGCTACGGTATAGGTGCTTTGGTAGGTAATCCTGCTGTATTTAAATTCAGGGAGATTAAGATGACAAATATTGAATTCAGTATTAATATTCCTAGGACACCGTTAACAAACGTTTTACTCTTCACTATATCCGTTATTGCTTGTTTAACGCTTCTATACATACTTAGAAGTACAAGGTTAGGTGCGGCAATAAAGGCTTCTGGAGAGGATCCTCACGCAGCTTCAGCGTTAGGTATTGACGTACTTAAGATTAGGATACTGGCTGGTGCTATAGGTTACGCACTCATAGGTATTGGTGCAGGCATATTTGAACTCGTGTGGCTACCTACATGGCAGCAAATGCAAGGTATGGGTCATGGATGGATAGCCTTCGCGGTATCATTATCATCCGGTAGACATCCCTTATTGATAATGCTTACCTCATCAGCATTTGCAACATTATTAACGTATCAGTACTTACTTCAAGCAGCATATAACTTAAGTCCCGAAATAGCTAAGATGACTCCCTTCATCGCTGCAGTTACAGCGATGATAGTATTTATGGTCACTCCACTAAGAAGGAAGTTGGCACCACCATTATCTTTAGGCAAGATATTCTTTAAGGAGGAAAGGACACTCTAACGTTCCTTAAATAATTATTTACTTATTTTCTTAACCACTCTTTAATCACTAAATTAAAGTATCGTTGTCTCACACTTAAACTCTTAAACTTAAAGTGAGTTATACGTATGAAAGCATTTAATACGTTTCACTGAATACTTTTTATTTTCCTCTTAGAATTATTAATGGATCATATAGTTTAAAGGTGCTAGTTAGATGAGTCAGGAGGGAAGCGATATACCCTCATTTGAGAGGGAATTGTTTGAGAAAATCAAGACTCTCTCATTGATGAGAAAATATCTAAATCCATCATTACTAAACTTCATAGAACAAATCCAAAGCTATGAATTCATACCTGAAATAACTAGAGTTGCTGAGGATATGGGGTTGCATACATCGACTGTTTGGAAGTTCATGAACCTACTAAAGAGTAAGGGATTCACATTTACGATAATAGTAGATATTCAGAGATTAGGTGTTGAGAGCGTAATCATGCTATTCGATGATTACATACCCTACAATAGGGTATTCAAATCAACCTTAAGGCGTTATGCACCAATATTACCTTGGGGTACGTTACTTAATTACTTAGTACCCAGCAACATGAGTGAAGCATTCATTAATGAACTCATCCCATTAATGCCTAAGGAGCCCAAGGAGGTTATTAGATTAACCCATACATTACCGGCTAAACCTAGTCTAGCTAAGTACTATAATCTTAAGGAGAGAAGGATAATCCTTGATTGGAAGGACCTATTTAGATCAATAATAGCTTCGCCCAGGGAATCTGTACCTCGAGAGGTTGTTAGGAGGGGCAAATTCGATGATATAGATTTATTCATACTCA
>CAZAMI010000023.1:0-14515 GCA_964486465.1 uncultured Desulfurococcaceae archaeon
TCTATTATGGATACCTTCAATAGCTGCACCATAGTCTTTCTACACATAATCCTTAAAATATATTTACGCTCTAGCATTGCTTAGCGAGCATTTAGTTTTTAAGCACTGGAATACAGACTTACAGGGTATTTGGAATGCCAACCCACGGCTCAATGACAAAGGCTGGTAAGGTAAGGAGTCAGACACCAAAGATACCACCTAAGCCTAAGAGGAATTTACCACCTAGAGTAAGGAATAGAAGGGAGTTTTGGATAAGGAAGAGGAAGGAAGCAGGACTACCCATACCGACTGTGGTACCTCCTTCATCAGTTCCGAGGAAAGTTAAAGAGTAAGGTACTATTGATACTAAGTTAGAAAATTAATTAGCTTAGTTGCTTCTTTGAACCTTATTTTGTGAATTACTATTTCTTCTTTGGTGCGTAGTTTGCATTCTAGGTGTGGATTTAATGACGTTGAAGAAGGAGATATTGTAAGGGTAAGATTGAAGAGTGGAGAAGTACTTGAAGGCATAGTTATGCCTGTAACCGAGTTTAGTTCTGAGGACATCATAATAATTAAGTTAAGTAATGGCTACAATGTTGGCGTATCTAAGAATAATGCTGAGATTGAGGTGTTAGGTAAATCGAAGACTAGCGTAGTTAAGGAATACCCTATGGAGAGAACTAAGATTGAAGGTAAGGGTTCGCTTAAGCTTGCATTCATAAGTGCTGGTGGAACCATTATGAGTAAAGTTGAGTATGAGACTGGAGCTGTTAGACCTGCTATTAATGTATCGGAACTTATAGATATGGTTCCAAACCTACTAGATATAGTTTCCTATATCGAGGTTGAGGAGGTCTTTAGACTATTAAGTGAGAACATGACGCCTAAGCATTGGGAAGAAATAGCTAAGATAGTTGCTATGAAGTTCATGGACGGCACCGATTCCGTCATCATAGCTCACGGAACAGATACCATGTCTTATACAGCTGCTGCTTTAGCTTTTGCTGTACAAAACATTCCTGGACCCGTAATCCTTGTTGGCTCTCAGAGAAGTAGTGATAGACCCAGTACGGATGCGGTGATGAACCTTAGGGGTAGCATTACAGTTGCTGCAAAAGCGCCCTTTGGTGAAGTCACCGTTTGTATGCATGGACATACCTCAGATACTTACATATTAATACATAGAGGAGTTAGAGTTAGGAAGATGCATTCAAGTCGTAGGGATGCTTTTCAGAGCATAAATGACATTCCTTTAGCTAAGGTAATACCAACTACTGGTGAATTCATACTTCTAAATAAGGACTACATACCTAAAAGTAAGGACCGTAACGTTAAACTCAGACCTAGATTTTCAGATAGGGTTTTCCTATTGAAAGCATTTCCAGGTGTGGATTGTAGCATTATTGAGTACTTAGCAAGCGTAGGTTATAGGGGTATAGTCATAGAAGGCACAGGGCTAGGTCACATAAAGGAGGATTGCGTACCCGTAATTAAGAATGTAGTTGATGAAGGAGTTATTGTTGTAATGTCAACTCAAACATTATTTGGTAGAGTAAATATGAAGGTCTACACAACCGGAAGAAAATTACTGAAGGCTGGAGTTCTAAGTGCTGACGACATGTTACCTGAGGTAGCTTATGTTAAGCTTTCATGGCTCTTAGGTAACGTAAATGATGTTGATGAGGTTAAGAAGTTATTCGTGAGTAATTTAGTGAAGGAGTTAGGCAATATTCACCATGAGAATTACTTCCCTAGGTGGTATCATGGCTGAGCTTAATTATGAGGAGCTGGGATTAAGAGTTGGTTTAGAGATCCATCAACAATTGGATACTAAGCATAAGCTATTCTGTGATTGCCCAACAAAGCTTGCTAGCTCACTAACACCAACAGCGGAAATCGTTAGGTATTTGAGGGCTACGAAGAGTGAGATAGGAGAGATAGATCCTGCAGCTCTCTACGAGATGCAGAGAGGTAGGAAAATAATTTATCAAGTACCTCAAGGTCATGCATGCCTCGTAGAACTTGATGAGGAACCCCCTCATGAATTAAATAGGGAGGCACTAGCTATAGCGATCGCTATAGCTAAGGCACTACATTCGACAATATTGGATGAAGTACATGTAATGAGGAAAATAGTAATTGATGGATCTAACCCTACAGGATTTCAAAGGACAGCCATAATAGCTATTGGTGGTTACGTAGACGATGAGGAGGGTAGAGTAGGTATTCAAACTATATGTGTAGAGGAAGATGCCGCACGAAAGGTTGATGAAGGCCCAGGTTACGTTAAATATAATCTTGATAGGTTAGGTATACCTCTCATCGAGATAGCAACTACACCGAATATTAAATCCCCAGAGCAAGCATTAAGGGTAGCGTTTAAGATAGGTCTAATAATGAGACTTACGGGTAAGGTTAAGAGAGGCATTGGGACTATAAGGCAAGACTTGAACGTGTCAATAAAGAATGGCGTAAAGACGGAGATTAAAGGTGTTAGTAAGCTAGAACTCATACCTAAAGTTATAAAGTATGAGGTTATGAGGCAATTAAAACTATTGGAAATTAAGGAGGAGCTAAAGCGGAGAGGATTAAGCGAGGATGAGCTAAGTTATGAGATTTATGACATAACCGAGATAGTGAGAAAGTCAAAGAGTAAGTTGATAAGGAGGTTAATAGAGAAGGGTAATAAAGTATATGCTATTAAGTTACCTAAGCTATCAGGTATATTGAAGATTGAGGTACAACCCAGTAGGAGATTTGGAACAGAGTTATCCGATTATGCTAAAGCTTGGGGAGGTGTTGGTGGTTTAATACATAGTGATGAACTGCCTGGCTACGGTATCGATGAGGAGGTAACTAATGAGATCTATAAGTATTTAGGGTTAAAGAAGGGTGTAGATGCGTTTGCATTCGTAATATCCGATAAGGAACGAGCTCAAAGAGCTCTCCGAGCTGTTATAGATAGGGTTAAGTATGCCTTAAAAGGCGTACCTAAGGAGACTAGAGGCGCTAATCCTGATGGAACAACAAGGTACTTAAGACCTCAGCCTGGTGCTGCTCGAATGTATCCTGAAACTGACGTACCACCCATTAAAGTTGATGAAACCTTACTAAGGGAAGCCTCCAAATACATTCCCAAGACACCTGATGAATTACTTAAGGAGTTAGTAGAGGTACATAGGCTTAGTAAGGACCTAGCATTCAACTTAATTAAGGATCCCATGCTTCACCTATACCTCGACTTAGTTAGTGAGATAGGTAGGGACGTACCGCCAAGAATTATAGCTTCAACACTAATGATACATCTCAAATCACTAAGGTCTGAGGGAGTAAATATAGATGTTATAGATATTGATGTACTAAAGAAGATCCTACTAGCTGTAGGTAAGGGTGAGGTAGCTAAGGAGGCTATACCTGAGATACTAGCTGAGTACGCGAGGAATTACCCCAAAGACGTAATTGATAAAATAATCTCTAAATTTAAGGGTATGTCAAGAGATGAAGTAGTAAGGATAGTTAGGAAGATTATCGAAGACCATAGAGATGAAGTAATTAGGAGAGGTACTAAGGCATTCAATTTCGTAATGGGTAGGGTAATGAGTATCGTAAGAGGTAAGGCTGATGGTAAGTTAGTCGCTGAAATAGTTAGGAACGAATTAAACAAACTACTAAGACTAGGTAAGTAGCTTAATTTAATTTGACCTTACTATTATTTCCTTAACATCTCTCAAGAACATGCTCTCCCTCATTACAAGTCTAATGAGTCTTTTAACATGGGTTGTACTAAGCTTTGCATCCTTCCTAACTTTATTCATGACTATATTCATGTTATCACCCTTAGCTATACCGAGAGCTATGAGTGCTAAGGCTAGTTTCGCTCTATCTGTCCTTGACTTTAGTCTGGGGTACTTACTCATTGCATTAATTACCTTACTAATTAGCTCATCCTTTAACTTACCCTCATTAAATTTCCTCTTAAGTATTTTGACATGAGGTCTCTTACCATTTAAGTAGTCGAGGAATGCCTTTTTATCAACCATAATTCCTCTATGTTTACTTACCTTCTTTATGAATCTTAGATAGGTCAATGTTATACTCCTTAGTCTGGGATAGCCTTGAGCTTTATGCGAATTACTTATTGCTTTTTCCCTAAATTCTTCTGAAGGTATGGTGTTTAAGTCATAATATATCCTATCTACTACTGAGGCACAACACATACATATAATTTCGCCTCTCTCGTAATCCCATACAATACTGCTTGAACCACAATAGGGGCACTTCATAATACCACCAACGGTGGTGATGAAGTAATACTATATGTGATGAGCTGAAACATTTTTACATAAACTGGGGGTGTGTTTGCTGAAAGTAACGTATTTATATGGTCTCGAAGATCCAAATCAATGATTAAGAAACCTTAATACTAACTTAGAGTGTAGGTAATTCAGGGAGTTAATGATCATAGGATTTCTCGTAAACCCTATTGCAGGAATGGGGGGTTCAGTAGGTCTTAAGGGTACTGATGGTAATCTTTACTTTGAAGCCTTAAAAAGAGGTGCAAAGCCTGTAGCGCCTAGCAAGGCTGCTAGGTTCCTAAGGAAGCTTATTGAAATTGGTTTCTCTGAGAAATTACTTTCAGCTTCGGGGATTATGGGATGTAAATACTTAGAGGAGATAGGGTATGTAAATTATGAATGTATTGATATACCTAGACATAGTGGCTTGACAAGTAGTGAAGACACTAAGAAAGCTGTTAAGGAATTTCTAAAACGTAGTGCTAATTTAATAGTTTTCGTTGGTGGTGATGGGACAGCTAAGGATATATACGACGTCACTAATGGTAAGGTTCCATTATTAGGTATTCCATCAGGTGTTAAGATGTACTCAGGATGCTTTGCTACATCACCTGAAGCCGCAGCTCACTTACTTAAGTTATATGTAGAAGGTGCTGCAAGTACTGAGGTAACTGAAATAGCTGATGCTGATGAAGAAGCCATTAGGAGGGGGATACCTAGGGTTAGGATATACGGCTACACTCTCTCATTAAGACATGAATACTTAATAGTACCGAGTAAGGACTTCTCCTCATCTGGAAGTCCTGAGGAGAAGTATGAGGTAGCGGAGTATTTCATTAATGAGTACTTGAAGGATAATGAATTATATTTCCTGGGGCCTGGGAGTACCGTAAAGGCAGTAACTGATGTCTTGGGGTTGGATAAGACATTACTAGGTGTTGATGCATTATATAATAAGAGAATCATAGCTTTAGATTTAGGAGAGAAGGAATTATTGAAGTTGTTAAATAACTATGGTAGTGCGTACATAGTGGTTACGGTAATTGGGCGTCAAGGTTACATATTTGGTAGGGGTAATCAGCAGTTCACGCCTAAAGTCATAAGGAGTATCGGAGGTAAGGATAGGATATATGTTATTGCAACACGTAGTAAAATGAGAGGTATTAAGTACTTAATAGTTGATACAGGAGATCCTAAACTTGATGAAGATCTTAGTGGTTATTGGAGGGTTATAGTGGGATTCAATGAGGAGAAGGTTGTTAAAGTGTTACCAGCTTGCTGTATAGAAAGGTTCATTTAGATTTTAGGAGCTTTAATATCCTATTAATGAATCTATAACTAGGAGATAACGTCTTTGGATGGTTAGCGATCATTACATCAAGTCTTCCTACCGATGTATTTTGTGGTGCCTTCCTTACCTCATCAGGCTTACTATATGCTTTCTCGATTATCTCCTTGTAAGCATTAATTATATTATTTATTGACTCTAACGGTTCACTTTCAGTTAATTCTATCATATGCGCTTCAGGTACTATTAATGGGAAATAAATTGTTGGTGCATGAATTCCTCTATCAAGTAGCGCTTTAGCTACATCCTCAGCACTAACGCCAGTCCCCTTATGTAATGCGTCAAAGCTTATAACAACCTCGTGTTTCCTCCATCTCTCACGTCCATAAATCAAGTCTACGCCCTTGAGGTCCTTAAGCTTTTTCATCAAGTAGTTAGTGTTTAGTACTGATACCTCTGCTACCTCCCTTAATGCTGGCCCTAACATTGCTATATATATGAATGCCTTAACTATGGGTATAATGTTTCCGTAAAACCATGATACCCTGCCGATAGTCTTAGGTATGTCATACCTCAGGAAGTACTTTCTACCGTCATAGTCAACTATAGGTACTGGTATGTAGTCTCTTAACTTGCCCTTCACACATATAGGTCCTGCTCCAGGACCTCCTCCACCATGAGGTGTTGAGAAAGTCTTATGAAGGTTTAAGTGCACTATGTCGAAGCCCATATCACCGGGTCTTACAATACCTAGTATACCGTTTAAGTTAGCGCCATCATAGTATAGCAAGCCTCCAACTCTATGAACCTCCTTAGCTATATCGAGTATTCTTGATTCAAAAAGCCCTAAAGTGCTAGGGTTCGTGAGCATAACTCCAGCAGTTCGTTCACTTAACACGTTGATTAGTGCATCAAAATCTGTATTTCCATCCTTATCTGTCGGAATGTTAATAACTTTAAATCCCGCCATAACAGCGCTTGCTGGGTTTGTTCCGTGAGCGCTCTCAGGTATTATCATTTCATTCCTTTGATGCTCACCACGATCTAAATGATACTTCCTAATAATTAATGCACCCACAAACTCACCTGAGGCTCCCGCTGGTGGTTGTAGAGAGCATACATCAGTACCAGTGATTTCCGCAAACCATTTCTGCATTATGTACATAATCTCTAAGATTCCCTGAATAGTCTCTTCGTCCTGATATGGGTGTATCATGGTAATTTCATCCTTAGAAGCTAATTCCTCACATATCTTTGGGTTGTATTTCATAGTGCAGGAACCAAGTGGTACAGGACCTACGTCAACACCGTATGACATTTGAGAGAGCCTAGTGTAGTGCCTTACTACCTCAACCTCACTTAAGTTAGGTATTTTAGGTGGTTCACTCCGTATTAGCTCTTTAGGTATGTTAGTAATTACTGTTGACGCTATCTCACTAAATTCCTCATCTAATATTAAGCCTTGCTTATCAAAGCTTGATATTTCAAATACGGTCTTCTCATCCCACTTAGCCTGCCTATACATGGCTCTTAATCACCTCCTCAATCTTACTAGCTAGTAAATCAATGTCACTTTTGGTGTGGAGCTCACTAACACATATGAGAGAACATGACTTCATGAACTTATCATTATAGAACTTACTTAATGGAGGTCCTATATGAATTCCCTTCTCAATAAGCTTCTTAACGATTATTCTCGCATCACCTTCAAATTTCACTGTAAATTCCCTGAAGAACACGCTTTTCCTACTACCTATCGCAGGTACCTGTACTCCATCCAACTTGGATAGCTCATTCATAGCATAGTATGTTCTACCTAGGATTACCTCACCTAACTTCCTTATACCATTACTACCAAGTAATGTTAGATAAATTGCAGCAGCTATAGCCATAAGTGACGAATTAGTCGTTATATTTGATGTCGCTCTCTCCCTCCTAATATGCTGCTCCCTAGTCTGTAAAATCATTGTGAAACCTAATTCACTATTCTCAATGGTTTTAGTAGCACCTATTAACCTACCTGGTAATTGCCTCAATAATTCCCTTTCATATCTAATTCCAAGAATACCAGCGGTTGGGCCACCAAAGTTTAATCCTGAACCAAGTGGTTGAGTATCACCTACAACTATGTCTGCACCCATGGATCCTGGAGGTTTGAATACTCCTAACGCTATAGGGTTAGCGTAAACTATTGCTAGAGCGCCCTTCTCGTGAGCTATGTCAATATATTCTTTAATCCCCCTCTCAACTATACCGAAGAAGTTCGGGTATTCGATATAGAGTGCGGCTGTCTTATCATCAATAACGTTCTTTAACTCCTCAATACCTAATTCACCACTCTCCTTATCCATACTAACCTCAACTACGTTAACATTAAGACCTTGAAGCCATGTCTTAATGGCCTCCCTCACTTCAGGATGAGCTGTGCTAGCTAACACTACCTTATTCCTATGCTTCTTAATCCTCAAAGCCATCCTTACTGCTTCAGCTGCCGCAGTACTTCCATTATACATTGACGCATTAACTACATCTACATCATAGAGTTCAGCGATTAGGCTTTGGTACTCGAAAAGAGCTTGAAGAATGCCTTGATTTATTTCAGCCTGGTAGGGTGTGTAGGCTGTATAGAACTCACCTCTACTTAGTAAGTACTTAAGAGCTGCTGGTACGTAGTGGGCGCAGAATCCACCACCAATGAATGGTGGTGGATCTATAAACACTTTATTCTTACTAACTATCCTATTAAATAACCTCCTCATCTCATACTCACTTAAGGACTTACCGAAACCAACATTCAGAGCTCTATTAAGTATAAGTTCCTTAGGAACATCATTAAAGAGTTCTAATACATTACTTATTCCTAGCTCCTTCATTAAATACTTCCTAATATTCTCTGCTGAGTTAGGTATCCAAGGATGTGGCATGATATTATCAGCCATTATAAATTAGGGAGAGGGAAAATAAGTGATCCTTAAAGTAGGCAAATAAAGTAAACTATTATTAATTTCACGTAATTAATATACGGTGTATTGATTGCCTAAGGAAGTACCTCTAATCAATATTCAAAGGAAGTTTGGGGGTAGTATTGGTGAATTTGCTGGCTGGATAACGTCAATGGATTATGGGAACCCCCTCGATGAACACTTAGCTGTTAGGAATGCTGTAGGTGTTTTTGATGTATCACATATGGGTAGGTACGTCATTAAAGGTAAGAAGGTCTTTGAATTCCTACAGAGGGTTGTTAGTAAAGACTTAAGCAAGGTTAATGAAGGGTTCATGAGTGGTCCTGTACTGTTGCTTAATGATAATGGAGGAATAAGGGATGACATAATGTTATATCATGTAGATGAAAATACATGGTTAGCAGTAGTTAACGCACCTAATGTAGAGAAGGATAGGGAGTGGATGATTAAGCTTAGGGAGAGATTTGGATATAGTAAGGAGGATGTGGATATAGAGGATGTCACTACTAGGTCTGTTTTAATCGCTATCCAAGGACCTAAATCATCAGATATAATGGATAAGTTAGGTTTAGGTTACGTCAAGGATCTTAAGATACTGCAATTCGTAAGAGAACCTGAAGTTCTTGGTAGTAAGGCTGTCCTAGTTAGTAGATCTGGATGGACTGGTGAAGAAGTTAGATCTCACGGTTTTGAGATATGGGCTGATGTGGAGTTAGGTGCGAAGATTTTTGAGAAGGTTATTGAGCTAGGCGCGAAGCCTGCTGGGTTAATAGCTAGGGACTCACTTAGATTAGAGATGGGTTACTTACTCATAGGTGTTGATATGGATGAAAATACTAATCCTATAGAAGCAAGATACTGGCTACCCTTATCCCTCGATAAAAAGGAGTGTGTAGGCTGTGATAAGGTGAGAGAGGTCTTCAGTAAGGGCGTAGAGAAGCTTAGGATTGGCTTAAGGTTAAAGAAAGGTGTTAAGGTGATACCAAGACATGGTAGTAGGATAGTGATTGGAGATAAAGTTATAGGATATGTAACTAGTGGTACGTACTCTCCATACCTTAAGAGGAGCATAGCGATGGGTTACATAAAGCCTCAGTACTTCTACCTAGGCTATAAAGTAGGTGTTGAAGTTAGGGGTAAGATATATGAAGCAAGAATTGTTGACTTCCCATTCATTAAGACTTAGTTCCTATAATAAAAACTTAATTTTCCATTCCATAGAGTTATGATGGTGAACATATATGGATGACATAGTCGTTAAGACAAAATTAGGTGAGTATATAGTTAAAGAGGACTTACTTTACACTAAGACTGACGAGTGGGTAAAGATTGAAGGTAATATCGTAACCATAGGTATAACAGATTATGCTCAAAAGAAATTGAGGTATATAGTTAATGTTGAATTACCCGAAGAAGGTGCCGAGGTTAAAGCTGGTAGTAGTATTGCAACTCTTGAATCAGTTAAGACTGTAGCTGATGTCTATACACCATTTAATGGTAAAGTTATTGAAGCTAATACAGCATTAATAGATGAACCTGACTTAATAAATAAAGATCCTTACGGTAAAGGATGGATCGTTAAGATTGAAGTAAGTGGTGCTATCAGTAAGGAAGGCTTACTAACTCCACAACAATACGTCGATAAAATCAAGAAGGAGGAAGAGAAGTAGCACCTTTTTTACTCTTAAATCAACTATATTCTCGAGAGATGTAGAGATATGTATTTGCGACCACCACCCAAGATTAAAGTTCTTGAGGCATTATCAACGATAGCTGATGAAAGAATCAAAATATTAAATGAAAAATATGCTGAAGTAATCTCATCGGACGGTAGTAGGAAATACGTTGTATACGTAGATTTAGATAATAATGAAGTATGCAGTACAGATAATGGGACAATGCTTAGAGGCTACATAGGTTATCCTATTATAGCTGTATTAATGCTTAAAGGTAAATTACCTGTGAATAAGGTTATAGCGAATGCATTAAAAGGAATAAATTGGCGTGAACTAAATGAGAGATATAAGAAGTATAGCATTGTTGAGGAGCATGTTAAGGAGATAGTAAGTAAGAGAGGTATTAATCCCCAATTACTTGATTCATTTAAGGAAAGAGTTTATGGATATATTAAAAGGTTAAAATTTAAGCTTAATCCTGAAAAGTGTAGGGAGTAGTTAAGTTTAAGGTGATTACTATGAAGCAGTCAAGAGGTAATAGAACAGTAATAATAAGGGACGGGTACAAGCTACTAATGGAGATCTACGCTCCATATAGAGAAAGAATATACGCATATAATTCAAGGATCAGGGATAGCGGCTATTACCTCAAACCTATACATATAGTGTATAAGAATGTGAATAATAGGAAGTATAAGTACCTGTATTTCGGTAGGTATTGGTATAGAGTAATCAAGAAAGGTAGAAAGGTAAAGTGGGTTTACATAGGTAGGGAGAAGCCAGATCCTCACTTACCTGATCCGCCTTTAAGCCCCTTTGAAGGAATAAGTATTATTGTTGACAATAATGACGTCATAGTTGATGAATTAACTTTTAAAGTAATTAATGAAATTTCAAAGAGAATCTTACATAAAACCATACCTGAGGATAAGGTGTTGAGGAAGTAATTCCTAAATTAATACGCAGTCTCAATGTTATGCGTAATACCCACTAACGTAGGGGTATTAATATATAATTACTAAATGTTACTGAGCTACCTTAAACGTCAACTACTTAACTAAATAAGCATTTCACCCTCAAATTATTAGGTCTCTAATTTTTAAT
Source organism: uncultured Desulfurococcaceae archaeon (assembly GCA_964486465.1). Classification (GTDB taxonomy): domain Archaea; phylum Thermoproteota; class Thermoprotei_A; order Sulfolobales; family NBVN01; genus CAZAMI01. The sequence continues at coordinate 11,309 of CAZAMI010000023.1, forward strand.
ACCGTGAGGGGGAGTAAGGCTAGTAATGACTTCATATGTTTTCAATAAAATGCAATCAATCTTAGCGAAGTATCCTTACATAGTTAATCTTAGAGACTTCATAAGGGATTATTATGGAGGATTCATACCTCTGAATTCATTACTTGACATAGGTGATTACATAGTCCATACTAGGAAGAGAATTGAGGCATACCTAAAGAATTTGCCCTACGAACCTTCTAGAAGAGATGACATTGAAGTTATATCTTTTTACTTATCGTTAATTGTGACGAAAGCAGCAGATCCTTGGTCTTTCAGGAAGTTTATTGATGCGGAGGCTAAGAGATGTCGTAAATACTTACTCAGTGAAAGTGATAACATAGTTGAGAGGATAGCGAAGAAGTTAGGCATAATGATTGAGTATCTAGGTAACGAAAGTAATAGGTGTGGAAAAGCGGTTATATTAGGTACTGACTTAAGGAATGGTAGGCCCATCATTGAATGCTACCAATACAGAATCACTATACCACAATACATTAAGTTAACCGAGAAGCTTGTTTCAGACCCTAAGTGGAGGTTAGTCAATAGGTACGTATGTGATGGTTACGTCTACTTAGTTAAGAACGATGTAACAAGGATAATTGAGGAAGGTGTTAAGAATTACCTCAATAACCTCATAAGTGATGAAGAGGTAAGAAGTACATTAAGTAATGAGAAGATTAAAGAATTAGTGAACTACGTATTAAACATAGTTAAGGACATTAGAGGTTTCACATCTAAGGAAATTAGGGAGAGAAATGAAGCCTTAAAGGGGATTATTAGAGAGGAGTTCTTCCCACCATGTATAAGGAAGCTTAAGGATGCATTAATGAGGGGTGAACACTTATCTCATCACCAAAGATTCGCCCTAGCAACATTCTTACTTAACATAGGTGCAGATTCAGATTATATCCTAAATCTCTTCAAGAACTCCCCCGACTTTAATGAGAAGATAGCGCGTTACCAAATAGAACACTTAGCTGGAATGAGGGGTAGTAGAAAGAAGTACAAGGTTTATAGCTGTGAGAAGATGCGTTCATTAGGTATCTGCATTAGTGAATGCGGTACTAAAAGCCCTATCACATACTATTGGAGAGAGTTAAGGAAGTACTTAAAAAATACTAAGGGAGAAGAAAAGAAATAGACTCATAACCAGGTGTTTCGCTTCCTTCAGGTACATGAAATATGATTACCCTCTCATTAACTACCTCATAATTAAACCCTACATTCACATCTAATACCTTACTACCTTTAGGGAAAACCCACGTAACTACATAATCATATTCTGTTACTTCAGGTTCGTACTTATCTTCATAAACATTGACACCACTCTTTAATGGGGCATCAAAAATTATTACATACTTAATATAGGGCCTCTCATAGGTCCCTGAGAAACCTATCTTAACATCAACAACTTTAGGGTAAACCCTAACACCATTAATTTTCACTTCTTCAGCATCTAAGAAAGCCTGCATGTTTCTTTTAAGGATAGCTAATTCCTTAATTAACTTCTCTCTATCTTTAACTATCTTTGCATACCCCTTTCCCGGATCTACATATTCAAATATTATATGCTGAATAACCTCACCATATGTTACATCAAATATTCCGTAGGCGTATATAGGGATCAAGGTGGTAGTACCTTCTTATCCTCCTTCATAACTCTCAAGACTACCGCTGTTGATGTGTGCTGTACACCATCTATGTTACCTATTTTATCTAGAAGGCTTGATAATTCTTGGTGATCTCTAACTAATGCCTCAAGAGCGAATGTCCACTCACCAGTTATGTCGTAGATGATCTTTATTTGGGGTATTTTACTTAAAGCCTCAACAACTGAGTTATACTTCTTTACATCTATCGATACAAATATTATCGATCTTAATTTATAGCCTAAGACTTCAGGATTTACTTCAGCGATAATTCTCTTAATGACCCCCTTCTCCTTAAGCTTCTTAACACGCATGTAGACTGTAGACGGGCTTATTCCGAGCCTCTTACCCAGTTCAGCATAAGTTAATTCAGCATTCTCTTGTAATAAATTTAGTAATTCCCTATCTATCTTATCGAGTTCCAATTCAGGCAATAATTTTCCACCAATTTAATGTAGTGTTTATATATTAATAAAAATTCTTTCTATTAGGCTTTAGGTGCTAGTAGATATTCGGCTGATCCCCCACCTGCTAGTGTGAAATATAGGTTTAGAGGTAGTTCACTACCGAATTTAACCTCTATGTTCTCTGTTATGCCTGCTAGATCTAATACTTTAGTTATGTAGTCCTCATCATATACATTTCTAGATGGTTCCTTAACCTCCATATCTAGTATGGATCCTGCAATCCTTGATAATTTTGCCTCAGCTCCTCCCTCAGCACCTCTCAGGTATAAGTATTGATCATCTTTAGCTTCAAACACTATCGACTCAACACCTTTTAAGTCCTTTATTGCTGACTTAAAGGCTGAAGCTAGAACTATTGCCTTAACTTTGAAGTCAATATTTATCTCAGGTACCTCCTCAGCTGCAACCTCAATGGATCTAAACTTATACCTCTTAGTTGTTATACCCTCAATTATCAATTCATAAAACTCCTCATTAGCTGTAAATACTAGTTTATCTGTCTTCTTCATCGTGGGTAATGACTTAACTAGAGCACTGAGGTTTATACCTACACTTAAGTCCCTCTCAGCGCTATACTCTAAGAAAGCTGATGAGGGTATGTTTATAATTATTAGAGCTACCTTAGCCGGGTCTAATGCCTTTACAGTAAGCCCTTCGGATGTGAAGTTAAAGAGTACCTCATCAACTATATTACCTAGTACATCAAGTAATGCTCCAAAAGCCTTAGCACTAGGGTACTCAAACTTAACAATAGCTTCACTAGAACTCAATCAATATCACCCAAACAATGACATGCTAAAATAAAATAAAAACTTTAAATATCTTTGAAATTATCTCTACTTGAATGATGAGGGCATCCGGAGCAGATTGATGAAGATCCGTGTGAGGGCTGACTCTAATAAGGTATTAAAGATAAATAGAGTATAGTGAGTTTACGTAACTACATCATCTCCTACCCACAATGACTGCCCTTTCTATCCTTACAGCTAATGGCTTAAACTCTCTACCTTCACCTTCATAGAACTTAGGTAGGAACTCTACGAAGCATAATCTTAGCGAGTGTATGAATG
>CAZAMI010000024.1:0-13314 GCA_964486465.1 uncultured Desulfurococcaceae archaeon
TGGATCTCTAGCTTCCCTGGAATATTCATTGTTATTACATGTCTTGGGTTCAATCTTCTTGGGGATGGGCTAAGGGATATACTAGACCCTAAGCTTAAGATGTAGGGTGAGTAGTATGACAGAACCCCTCTTACGTGTAGTGGATCTGAAAACGTACTATAAAACTAGTGCTGGACTAGTGCGAGCCGTAGATGGTGTTAGTTTTGAAGTATATGAGGACGAGACCTTCTGTGTTGTGGGTGAGTCAGGCTGCGGTAAGTCAACTCTAGCTTTATCAATTATCAGACTCGTTCCCTACCCTGGAGAGATTGTTGACGGCAAGATCATTTACAGAGGAATAGATCTTCTTAAGCTTCCTGAGAGTGAGATGCGAAAGATTCGTGGAAAGGAGATAGCTATGATATTTCAAAACCCCATGAACTCACTAAACCCTGTATTCACTATTGGGTTTCAGATTGCGGAAGCACCGATAATTCACTTCAATATGGATAGTAAGAGAGCATGGAGAAAGGCTATCGAGCTCATTGCGAAGGTTAGAATGTCAGACCCGGATGTTAGGGCTAGGAACTATCCGCACGAATTGAGTGGAGGTATGAGGCAAAGAACAATGATCGCCATGATGATTTCCTGCGGGCCTAAATTATTACTAGCTGATGAGCCAACAACCTCTGTTGACGTCACTGTTCAGGCGCAACTCCTTAAACTCCTAATGGACATCAAAAAAGAGCGGAGAATGTCAATAATTTTAATTACGCATAACTTCGGACTTGTTGCTGAGGTCTGTAATAGGGTCGCAGTTATGTATGCAGGGAAGATCGTTGAGTTAGGACCTGTGAGGGAGATCTTTAGAAACCCCATGCATCCTTATACCAGGGGGCTCATGAAGTGCTTACCCATAGGGACTAAGAGGAAGGGACAACTCTATACAATACCTGGACAACCACCAAACTTAATTAACCCGCCTCCAGGCTGTAGGTTTCACCCAAGATGCCCCTACAGAACAGAGAAATGCAGGAAAGAGGATCCACCATTAACTGAAGTTGAACCTAGTCATTACGTGGCATGTCACCTACATAGGTGATAATGATGGTAAAGTCTCTATTAGTTGTTGAGGGATTAAAGAAGTACTTCCCAGTTAAGAGGGGTTTTTTAAGAAAGCCGGACTGGATAAGAGCTGTGGATGGCGTAACATTCCAGGTCTTTAAAGGTGAGACCTTAGGCATAGTGGGGGAGTCAGGATCCGGAAAAACCACTCTAGCTAAATTAATCCTGCGCCTCATAGATCCTACAGAAGGCAAGATCTACTTCGATGGAGTTGACCTGGTTAGTATAGGAAAGAAGGAACTTAAGAAGTTCCGGAGACGTATGGGAATAGTATTTCAGGATCCATCAGCATCGCTAAATCCAAGAATGAGTATTGAGGAAACTCTTAAGAGACCTCTTATAGTTCACGGAATTAAAGACAGTGAAGAGGTAAGAAAGATGGTTTTAGACATATTAGAGAAGGTTGGCCTCGGGAAGGAGCACCTGAAGAAGTACCCTCACCAGTTAAGTGGTGGTCAGCAACAGAGAGTAGCTATAGCAAGAGCTATAATACTTAATCCAGACCTCGTAATTCTAGACGAACCAACATCATCACTAGATGTATCCATTCAGGCTCAAATCTTGAACCTCCTTATTAAGCTTCAACGAGACTTCAACCTAACATACATATTTATATCTCATGACCTACTAACTGTTAGGTATATTAGTGATAGAATAGCAGTCATGTATTTAGGTAAGCTTGTTGAGATCGCTGATGCTGATGAACTATTCTACAATACTAAGCATCCCTATACGGCAACACTACTATCGGCAGCACCTATACCTAATCCTGAGATCAGGTATGTTAAGAGGTTCTCATTTATACGTGGTGAGCCACCAAGCCCAATAAATCCCCCACCAGGATGTAGGTTCCATCCAAGATGTCCTTATGCGACGAGTAAGTGTAAGGCTGAGGAGCCTGTGTTAAGAGATATTGGAAGAAATCATTACGTTGCATGCCATAGAGCTGAAGAGCTTGATCTATCTGAATATACTAGGAGTCTCTGGAGGATAATTACGGAATCCAGAATCAGTTAACTTCCTAACATTTTTCTTAGGTGGTACCTAAATGGTATTGGATGTACTTATTAGAAATGGCTTAGTAGTTGATGGTACGGGTAATCCTTGGTTTAGAGCTGATATAGGGATAAAAGATGGCAGAATCGTTAAGGTGAGTAGAGTAATTAGTGAAGAAGCTGACAGGGTAATAAATGCTGATGGCTTAATAGTTGCTCCTGGTTTCATAGACCTTCATAATCACTCTGACATAATTGAAATGACGGGTTCAATACTACTTAATAGAACTGCTGAAAATCTTGTCATGCAGGGTATAACCACTATAGTCACAGGCAATTGCGGATACTCAGCAGCTCCTCTGAGCGAGAGTCTAAGGAAGAAGCTTAAAGAGCGTATAGCTAAGGCAGTTAAGGCGGGCATTATTAGTGAGTCAGTAGAGATCGACTGGCTAACTATGCGTGAATGGATGTCCCGTGTTGAAGAAGTCGGCGTAAGTGTAAATGTAGTGCCGTTCGTAGGATTTGGCACAGTCAGAGAGAGTGTTATGAGTAATCCTGACAGGGTTGAGCCTACAAAGGAGGAACTTGAGAAGATGAAAGCTATGGTACGTGAAGCAATGGAAGATGGTGCTTTCGGTATGACTACTGGTTTAGAATACTATCCTCAATGTAATGCCAGCGTAGAGGAAATCGTAGAGTTGTTGAAGGTTGTTGCTGAGTATGGTGGGGTGTACATGTCACACATAAGAAGCGAGGATGATTACCTGGTTGAAGCAGTGAGGGAACACATTAAAATATGTAAGTTAGCTGGTGTCCCTTGCTGCATATCGCACCATAAGGCATGCGGATACCGAAACTGGGGAAAGGTGTGTGAGACAGTAAGACTGATTGAGGAAGCAAGGAGGGAAGGTATTGAAGTGATATGTGATTGTTATCCTTGGGAGACAGCTGCTGTACAGAATCTAGGTGAACTACTCATGCCTGATTTAGTAAGCAAGGAGAAGCTACTTGAGTACCTTAAAGATGATGTAAAGTGGGAAGAGATTAAGGAGGAGGTACAGAAGAGGCTTGAGCAGGAACTCAAACGTAATGAAGAAATGCGAAAAGTGCTCAACAGAAAAGGATCCCCATATCCGATCGTTTGGGATCCTAGAACCTACTATAGAATAGTATATTCTAAATCAAGACCTGACTTAGTCGGGAAGAACTTTAGCGAAGTAGCTGAGATATTAGGTGTTAAGGATCCATGGGAAGCTATGAGGAAGCTTTACCTTAATGATGATGGTGAGACTAGAGTATGTGTTGGTGATATGAGAGAAGAGGACGTAATTACGGTGTTGAAGCAGCCGTGGACCGCCGTTTCCACCGACTCATCAGCAGATGTAAGATGTCGAGAGTTACATCCTAGAGCTTATGGAACATATCCTAGATTATTCCAGCGCTACGTAAGAGAGCTGCGTATTCTCTCATTAGAAGAGGCCATCAGGAAGGTAACTTCTCTCCCAGCACAGTTCTTAGGACTAAAGGATAGAGGACTAATTAAGGAGGGATTTGCCGCAGACATCGTGATTTTCGATTTAAGAAAAATTAAGTGTAAGGCTACATATGCAGCACCCTGCAAACATCCTGAGGGAGTACATTATGTCTTAGTTAATGGGGTCTTAGTAATTGATGAGGGCGAACATACTGGAGAGCTTCCTGGGAAGGTACTTAAGCATCAATAGCACTCAGTTTCCAAGGATAGATAGTTTTAGGCAACTTTTTCAAAATAAATCCCTCCTGTTGACCTACTAGTAGTTACTATGAATCCCACAATCTCGCCATCTTTACGTCTCATAAAGCTGACCATCATGTATGGGTCATTAACTAAGAAGGTATCCTTCATAATAGGTGTCAAAGGTGCTTTAGGGGCTCTCCTATGCTTAAATACGAGTTTATCCTTACTTATACCGACTTTGTAGTGAGTTCTTAACTCACTACTATAGTACACGCCAATATACTCCTCTAATTTAGTAGCTGAGAGTGATGGCGGCTCCACACGCTTAAGTAATTCTTCTTCCCCCTCATCGGGGAACTTGATAGTCATTGATGAGGGTAAACCATTACTAATCTTAAACTCTACAGATAGCTCCATAGGAGAGTCATTAGGTGTCCTGAATACCCTTTCACTTACAGGAATTAACTTTAATTTTAGTCCGTATATATTTAGTACTAACTCACCTCTTTCGGTACCCACCCAACACGCTAGTCCTGTATCTGGATTAGCGTAAATTCCAGTAAGTTTTTGAATCTTATGATGAGGTAGCTCAACAGGCCTTATGATGGGTAGCTCTTTAATGAAGTACTGACTTAAACAGATGTCAGCTACCTTCTTAGCTAATTTTGTTGGATTGATGGTAGCGAGGTTACATAGACATATCACTGTAAACTTCTGCTCAGGAAATCTCATCATTTCAGCTCTAAATCCTGCGAATGCTCCTCCATGACGTACAACCTTGAGTCCTCTATATTCATCAATTATTAGGCCGAAGGCATACTTAATCTCCCTTCCATCATTTAGTCTCCCCGGAGTGTGTACTATTTTAATTAATTCATCACCACCTTCTAACCTGTTCTTGTAGAAGTTTTGATCCCAAATGTAAAGATCCTCAACTGTTGTAAACACACCTCCGTCACCTACTATGTCAAGTATCGTCTCACATATCCTGAAACCATTATCCTTCGGCGCATATCCAACTGCACGATTCTTAACTATTAGTGTATGATCATCATGAAAGTGTGTATTCTCCATGCCTAATGGCTTAAATATGTTTTCTTCAGCAAACCTACTGAGTGACTTACCTGTCACACGTTCAACTATGATACCTAGGAGGAAGTAATTTGTATTACTATAGGAGTATTTCTCACCTGGTGTGAAATTTAGCCTCCTAAGTCTCGATAGGACGTCGATTACATCCTCAGGACTATAGTTTACTTCATGGCTCATACCAGTAAGCTCCATTAGTTCGAGGTAGTCTGGTAATCCGCTAGTGTGGTGAATTAAGTGCTTCACCTTTATAGGCTTCTCAAACCTTGGTAACTCAGGTATGTACTCTCTTACATCGTCATCAAGTGAGATATCCTTACGCCATAATAATAGTGCTATGCAGAAGGCTGTGAACTGTTTCGATACTGACCCTATCCTGAAGACTGTTTTAGAGGTAATTGGTATTCCGTATTCGAGATTTGCTGACCCGTATCCACGCTTATAGATGAGCTTCCCATCTTTTATGATACCTAAAGCACAGCCAGGTGAGTCAGGCCTATTCCACTTACTAAATAGTTTATCCACCTTACTGCCTAAGGCAAACATAAGCATCACCGATTAGACATTATTAGTAGGAATCTAATATTGATTATCCTAGAACTCCCTCACTTATGTAATAATCTATTAATACGGCAAATTAGTACATAAGTGTGTAATACTGCTACATAACGTAAGACACTCATTTTTAATGATTATACACAATTAATTCCTTTCGAAGTATGCTTTATTCAAGTTTATAATATTATGAGCTAAAATATTCTAATGGTTTAATGTCTATGTGCGACATCTAAGTCTTAGTGAAGTCTAATGGATTTAGTAAACTAAGAAGACTCAACGCTTCTTAAGTAGATTTAAAGGTTGTTATCTCTTTAATACTTCGTGTCCCCTATTTTTACTACATCAGCGTACACTTACCAGCCTTCAACGAATTTCAGTACTTTGTCGCTTACCTTACCTTCCTCGACATCTTTAATTGCTTGCTCAAGTATATCTAACCCCTCATTAAGTATCTCTTCCTCTATCGTTAATGGGGGCTGAATTCTAAGTACATTCCCATTCACGAAGAATACTATAAGCCCTAGCTCATAAGCTCTCCATACTACCTTCTTCGTTTCCTCAATAGCTTTCTCCTTTGTTTCCCTGTTCTTCACCAGCTCGATACCGATCATCAATCCCTTACCTCTCACATCACCAATCAACTCATGCTTCTCCATCATCTTACGTAACCTCGCAAGTGTTTTCTCCCCAAGTGTTCTGGCTCTCTCTAGAAGGTTTTGCTCTCTAATCTCCTCAATAACAGCTAGTGCTGCTCTACAGGCCGTAGGATTTCCTGACAAAGTGAACCCGTAGGCTGAAGGGGGTAAGGGCTCCATGACTTCCTTCCTTCCAATAGTCGCTGATATCGGTAGTCCGTTGCCAAGTGCCTTACCCAAAGCCATTAAATCTGGTTTAACTCCGTAATGCTCTATAGCAAACCATTTGCCAGTTCTACCCATACCTGTTTGAACCTCATCATCTATGAAGAGCACTCCATACCTATTTAGAAGCTTACTTACTTCACTGAAGTAATTGTCTGGAGGAACGATTATTCCTCCATCACCCTGTATAGGTTCCGCAATCAATGCTACCGTGTCATCACCCACCTCCTCAAGTACTTCTTTTAATTTCTCTACATAGTATAACGTACACTTAACCGGATTGTCAGGATATGGTGACCTGTAACAGTTCGGGTAAGGCACAAATACTACATCTCCCCACTTCCCGATCGTTTTTCTAACTTCAACCGAGAGCTTTGTACCTGAGATAGAGGTCGTCCCTACTGTAGCGCCGTGAAAGCTACCACTATAGCTTATGAAGTATTTCCTCTTACTAAATGCCTTAGCTAACACTAATGCAGCTTCACATGCGTCGCTACCGCTAAGGCCTAACATGACCTTAGGACTGTCTATAGGGACTAACTTAGTTAACTCCTCAGCTAGTTCTAAGGCTTCAATATTAAATCCATAAATAAACGTAAAGTGATTTAATTTCCTTACTTGAGCTTCAATAGCCTTGACAACCCTCTCATTACAGTACCCAACATTCATGACTGCAGCACTTGAAGTGAAGTCAATGAATTCTCTCCCACTTAAGTCTCTTATAACCGCATTTCTCCCTTCAACAGCAATAACGGGCACATAATTAACTCTATTGACTTTTGCGAATAATCTACCGTATCTCGATATTACTTCCTGAACATACATACGCTACCCCTTCATAATTTTCATAATTAAGGTAAAAATAGTCCTTCCTCAGCAATTCTTAATTTAGTAAGCGAAATCATTTACTCACTTACACATGCATATAGTTGCTTAGGCGTACAGTAATGTAGGTATATGAGGAGGGAATTACTACTACCTCTTCTACAACACTTTTTAGGAAGTATTTAATTATCAACTACAAAGATCTTGTGAAAATACTGAGGAGCTAATTAAAACTAAGATCAATGGTACTTTTCTATCTAAATTGGATCAGGAATTCCTCTATTCAAGTTGAGAGAATTTAAGGAGTTAAATAACTTCACGCAAGTTTTAGGAAGGTTATGTTAGAATTGACTCTCATTAAGGTTACGATTAATAGCATAGACTGAATATCGGAGATAAATACCTAGGCCTAGGATGTCGGCCTAACGCGCTAGTTAATACATAAGCTACGGCGACCATACTTGGCTAGAAGCTTATCACGTATTTTGGGTTCTTTACTTTCTTCTGAATACTTTTTCTAATTCTCCTGTAATTGGTACGTATTTCTCGGATGTCGTGTTTTATTGAGAATAATACAGTTTTGTTTCTATCATAATTAACCAGTAAGCAATCAATGCTATCCTCGTTAATATCTATGAAGAGCTTGTTCTTATGCTTATAAATCTCAACATTCCTACGTATGGTTAGGAGCAGGTAGATACGAATGTTACTACCTCATGATCTATACTCCTTTATATGCTTTAGCCTAGATTCAATATTACTTAACTTACTCAGTAGTTTCTCATCCGCTGTATATACTTCAGCATTTAAATTACGTGCTAAGATTATATAGTATGCATCATAAACTGCCACATGATTCATTAAGCTATATTTCAAGGCATTAATAAGTAGTTCCTTATCTATATCGATTAACGTAATTGAAGCTTCAAACAAAAGACTGAGCGCTCTTAAAGCATCTTCCTCATTCATGATACCCCTAATCACGTACTTTCTTAAGGCGTTACAAAACTCTAGTAATGCATACTTAGGAGCTACTACCTCAATACGCCCCATTAAGTGGTCATTCCTAAGCTTAATAGCGTACTCACTATAATCTTCAGGTATGAACCACTTAATTAATACGTTAGAATCAACAACTAATCTTTTCACATACCCTCCCTATCCTCCCTAATGAATTCAGCTGCTAGATTACCCTTCACCCTCTTAATTCTGTTTCTGAGCTCATCCATTTCCTTCATTAACCTCTTAGCACGTTCCTCCCTCACACGCTTGATTAGGTACTCACGAATTTCATCAACATACTTAATACCTAGTCTCTTAAGCTCGTCCTTAACCCATTTAGGTACTCGTACACTAATAACTGTAGTGCTACTCAAGTATTCACACCAAGTATACTATGGATAGAGTATATAAATAGGTATACGAAGAATACTTAGAAACTTCCTAACTTATATTCTGGAATTGAGTTTATCCTACTTGGGAGTGTATCCTAACTACGCAGGGTTTTTATTGCTTTGGACTAAATAGATAAATTTCTCTTTAAGGTATTATGATGTGGTAAGGAGGTTAAGGTATGGGTGAGGATGTTATTAAGGAATTTCTTGAGTGGGAGGTTAAGGCTAGGGAGTTGAGGAGGAGGATGGCTGATTGGGAATTCATAAATAAGCAACCACCAAGAATAAGAGAAGCACTAAAATACTACATAGAGAAAGGTGATTTATATGTAGCTTCACGTATTGCTGGCTTAAGTATTGAGGAGTTTAATGAGTTAAGAATTAAGGCGAGGATACCTAATGTTGCGTAGAGAGTTCGCTATAGCTGATACTTGCTTCCTAATAGATTGGTCCAGGTATAGGAGGAGGGACATACTATTTAGGTTATTCAGGACTGTATTTGTACCTGAGAACGTCCTAAATGAGGTTAAGTCTGAAAACGTAATTACATGGATTTCTGAAGGTTTAAGAAGCGATAAGTTAGCACTTTATACACCGGTAAGTGATGAAGTGGAAGAGGCTAGAGAGCTTATTGAGGAGAGTAGATTACACCCTCAACTACCATCCATGGACTTACCTGAAGCTCTATGCTTAGTCATTGGTAGGAGGCGAGGCTACATAGTCCTAACAGAGAATAGAGCTGCTCTACTAGCACCTAAGCTCCTAAGTAAGTATAGAGATGTTGAAGTCTGGAGAGCACTTGAGGTACTACTAAACGCTATTAGGTATAACATCATAGAGCCTGATTGCAGTAATCCTAGGAAGGTATTTGATGAGTACTGTCACGATACACTACACATATTTCCCTCTAAAACACTTAATGAAGCGATTAGAGAGGTTGAGGAGTTATGCAGGAGGACGTGATTAGTGAGATCATTGAGGAGGAGAGGGAGGCTAGGGAGTTGAGGAGGAGGATGGCTGATTGGGAATTCATAAATAAGCAACCACCAAGAATAAGAGAAGCACTAAAATACTACATAGAAAAGGACGACATGAGACTCGCTGCTAAACTAGCAGGTCTCAATATTGAGGAGTTTAGAGAGCTACTTAGGAAGGCAAGAATACCTGTCGTAGTTTAACTACTTAGCACTACTCCTAACCATATCTGGCGGGTCATTCCTATGCCTCCATAAACCCTTACTAAAACTTATTACCTGAATACCTAATTCATCGATAGTTATGTCAGTAATTAATGGCTCCTTAAGGCCTTCCTGTATAGCTAAATCAGCCTCAACACTACTCAAGGTATTTCCTTTCTCATCCAGTAATTCAAGTACTACTGAATTAGGTATTAAGTATACTTCACTAACTACTGATGCCTCCTCAGCAACATACATCTCGGCCCTTGGTGGAGGCCACAAACTGAGTGACTCAGCAATCTCACGATTCACAACTATACATGGTTTAGGACTTTCAGCACCGCCATTGGCGAGAACCACGATATCTAATGATTTCCTGGTACCTATAACCCTCACCTTAAGGTTTACTCTCACCTTGACTCTTACTACCAATGAATATCCCTCTCCTCTCCTTAATTACCCACCTACCAAGTCTTATCTTAACTCCCTCAACTTGTTTAACCTTACCTTCAGTAAGTAACTTTAAAACCTCCTCTGAGACCAGTATCCTTCTCGATTTCTTCAACTTCTTACCCCACATTACTAACTAACTTAACCTCTATTAAATTGATGTAACATGTTAGGTTAGTTATATATTACTAACTAATAGTTGTTAAGTGGTTGTGAAGTGATGAGTAATGAGGTAGTGGGGGTTATTGCTGGCTTTACTACCTTAGCTGTACTTCTAGCTCTTAAAAGACCTATATGGCAGGTCTTACTAGCCTCATCAATAATTATGGGTATCATCAGTATGGGTATTGAGGGGTTAGTTAATACGTTAGTTACTACGGCTAGCTCAAGTATAGCTATAGACCTAGTAATCATTACGTTCCTAATAGCAATCCTAGTAAATCTTTACTCACTTACTGGCTTCCTTAAGAGTTTAAGTCAGGAATTAATTAGAGCTATTAGGAAGCCTAAACTGATACTAATGTTCGTACCTGCAATACTGGGCTTACTACCAGTAGCTGGTGGTGCTTTAATGTCTGCACCAATAGTTGATGGTGTTGGTGATTATTTAAGACTTGAAAAGAGGGTTAAGCTATTCATTAACGTATGGTTTAGGCATGTCATATTCCTCGTATACCCATTAAGTACTGTACTCATAACTACTGCTGCACTAGCTGGTATCAGTATATGGTCATTAATAGCTGTCGAATTCCCTGTTCTAATAGCTATGATAGTGTCTGGCTACGTAGTAGGTTTTAGGAGTGTTAAGAGTGAAGTTAAGCTTAAGCTTGAAGGCCCTAACCTTAACCTATTAATACGTGCATTCTCACCAATTTTAGTAGCGATAATTATAGCAGTAACTCTTAGGTCCTACGTAGATGGTATCCTACCCATACCTCTAACAAGGCTATCCATGGTTTTAGGACTTACGGTAGCTATAACCCTAATATTGAAAATTTCAGGTGCGGGTCTTAAGGGTCTCGTTAAAGCTATGGCATCGAGAAATACTGCTGAATTAACCATAGCTGCATTCTCAGCCATACTACTGAGGAATGTATTTATAGCTTCAGGCGGTCCTGACATACTATCATTGGTGATTAAGCCTCATAACACCTTTGAAGTTATTCTACTACTCACCTTAGTACCTGCCCTACTATCACTAGCTACTGGCTCATCAATGACTGGCAATGTTGTTTCACTATCAATATTTAAGTCATTACTTAATGTAGGGTTAAGAGAAACTATGCTCATATATTCATCAGCTATGCTTGGCTATTTAGCTTCACCGGCACATCTATGTTATGTCTACTCAGCTCAATACCTTAACACTCCAATGTCTAATAGTTATAGAGACATGTTACTAGCGACAATACCGACATTAGCGGTTGCGATAATAACCTACCTTCTGTGGCCTTACTAACTACATAATATACTCTTAAAATTATCAGTATATTAGGTGTGGTGTTTGAGCCGTAAATGCGTTATCCTAGGATCCTCGCTATACATAGTAATGATATCTATAGGTGTATTACTTAAGAATACAGGGTTGTGGGATTTAAACATAAGCTTAACAACATTAGTAATTAGCCATATTACTGGATCTCCAGCTAAATTCCTTGCTAGCATGATCTCAATCACTGCTTCAGTCTTTGCCGTCTGGATAGCTTTACTACTGATAATCATATATGTATACATGAGAGGTAGTAGTATCAATATTAAGGCTATGGTTACCTTATCATTATTAACGTTAATGCTTACTGAAGTTGTGGTCATGCTTAGTAAGTACCACTTCTCAATATTAAGACCGGGAGTAAATATGACAGTAAGTTATGTAGGTGGTGAAGTACTTAAGCTCTATGCTTATCCATCAGGCCACTCAGCTAGGTCTACAGTAATGGCCTACTGGCTACCCTACCTAATTATGTCTATCAGTAAGGGTAAAGCTTATAGGAAGAGACTGTATAAGCTTATAAACTTTGCCTTATGGTTATGGGTTGCTGTGATATCGCTATGTAGGGTAATAGCTCAGGAGCATTACGTATTAGATGTTGTTGGTGGTGTATTGACAGGATTAGGTTCAGTATTCTTGATGAAGCCACTACTACCATTAATTAAGGAGAGGATTAGTTGAGATGCTATCGGCAAGAATACTAAAGGATGACCCCATAATTATGTTAATAACTACAATAGTAATTACCTACGTAGTAGTCATTAGCTTAGGCTTAATATACGCTTTAGCTAAAGGGTTAGTGCTAACTAGTGAATTATTCTACACATTTATATTGCCTAACTCAATACTTAACTGCGGTAAGTCGTTACTTGAGATAGTAAATTATGACATAGGATTACACGTAATACTCGTAGGTTATGAAGTAATCGTTAAGGGTTATTTATGGGAGTTAATAACTTCTATATTCATGCATGCTAACATGATTCACTTACTCGTAAATGTCATAGCCTTAGCAATAGTTAACTACATAGTAAGTGCTACATTAAACATTAGGTATAGCGATATCATTAAGGTATTCATGCTCTCAGGTTTCTTAGGTAATGTAGCTACGGCACTACTAACGCCCATGGTTGCATCCGTAGGTGCGTCAGGAGCTCTCTTCGGCCTACTATCTTATAGTGCTATTAGAGAGTATAGAGAGACTAACAGCTACACATTAATGGTATTATTGCTAATAATTTTCGTAATTAGCTCATTACCCATCATAGGATACCCAAATATACTTGCACATGCTATAGGCCTGATAGTGGGTATTATCTTAGGATTTAAGTCTTAAATACATTACTACTTAGGTTACCTAGTCTTCACGAAAACCTTCAATATACCTAGATTGGCCAGTATCAATATTGCTCCTACCATCATGGGTAGCGTAGGTATGACGTTGTATAGCATACCACCCATCCATGGCGTCGGTACTGCAGCCACAGATCTATAGAAGTTACAACGTGCGTAAGTCCTACCAAGTTCTGACTTATTAGGTATTATGTTAGGTACTGCAACGTTAAATCCAGGTATCCATAGCGCTACGGATAATCCTATAAGTGCCATAGCTATTGCTGCAATGAATGAGGATTGAGCGAGAGCCATAGTTAGGG
>CAZAMI010000025.1:0-13031 GCA_964486465.1 uncultured Desulfurococcaceae archaeon
GAGAAAATGGATAAGTGGATACACATTATAGAGTCAATGACGTATGAGGAACTTGATAATCCAACAATAATTGATAGAAGGAGAATGAGAAGAATTGCTATAGGATCTGGAACAACCATTGTTGATGTTAAAGAACTACTTAAGTATTATGAAGCGATGAAGAAAATGATAAGAGACATCAGGAGGAGAAAGGGTATACTTAAGAGGTTAGGTATTGAGGGGATAGGTCATTAATGAAATAGTGAGACTAGCTAAGGAGCTTCTTTTAAGGTACCCACTATGTGATAAATGTCTTGGAAGGTTCTTTGCACATTATGGTGTAGGTTTAAGTAATGAGGAGAGAGGTAGAGCAGTAAAGACCCTACTAGCTATGGAGATACATAGAGAGGTACTTAAGAGTTTCACATCCGTAACCGAAGAACTTAAGAGACTAGCCGAAAATGCTGGTTATCCGTTAAACATTCTCTATAAGTCAATAACAGGTAGGGAGGTTAATGTAAAGAAATGTTATGTATGTAATAATGAATTAAGAGAATTAATACCATACTTAATAAGTAAAGCATTAGATCTACTTAATAACGTAAGTATAAGAAGCTTCGTTATGGCAGTCAAGTCAGGCTCTATTATTGAGTTAAGAGAGAGGAGTATTGCTGAGGAGTTAGGTATTGAGAGTTGGGAAAGTATAAGGAGGGAATTAAAAAGGGAAATAGGTAAGGCTATTCAGAGATTAAGAGGGTTAAGAGCTGAGTTCAGAGATCCTGATGCCATACTCCTAATAGATCTAGATAGAAAGGATGTGGAGTTAATGCTATTACCCCTCTATCTAAGGGGGAGGTACTTTAAGCTTGGACGATTTATATCTCAGATGATATGGATTAGCAGAGACGGTAGCAAGAAGTATAAATTATCTATCGAGGAGGTATGCCGCAATATATCGAAGATTGTTGGAGGTACTGATGTTAAGATACATGCTGCAGGACGTGAGGACGTTGATGTAAGAATGTTAGGTAATGGTAGACCTCTAATTGTAGAGGTTAAGGAGCCCAAGATGAAGGATCTAAATATCACTACATTATCCAACTTACTTAATACTAATCCGCTGATTAAGATAAGTATTGAGAGGATAGCTAAGCCTTCCGAAGTGACTAGGGTTAAGGAGGAAGTGCATCAGAAAGTCTACGGTGCCCTAGTGTATTCTAGCGACGGCTTTACTAGTGATGATGTAATTAAGATAGTTAATACATTTAGGAATATAGATATCAAGCAATTAACCCCCAAAAGGGTTCTGAGAAGGAGAAAGGAGATGTTAAGAGTTAAGAAGGTTTATGAAGTTGATGGAGTGCTGTTAAATAAGTACTTAGCTTACTATGTAATTAAATGTGATGGAGGCTTATACGTTAAGGAGTTAATTAACGGTGATGACGGACGTACACAACCAAGTTTCTCCTCGATAACAGGTAAGAAAATGGATGTACTCTTTCTTGATGTGCTTAAGTACTTAGAGTCATAGTTAGGAATCTTTATTAATCCTCAACTTTTTATGTGCAGTGGTGTAGTAAGTGGTTAAGCCATCTAAGGGGTTCAGGCATAGAACTAGGAAGGTCTTAAGGAAGAATATAAGGGAGAAGGGCGCGATACCACCTCTTAGTTTGTTAATGATAGAATACAAGCCTGGCGACAAAGTATATATAGTCCCTAATCCTGCCATACATGAAGGCATGCCTCATAGAAGATACATAGGTAAAGTTGGGACTGTCATAGGTAGGAGAGGTCGCGCATACATCGTTGAGGTATACTTAGGTAATAAACGTAAAGAACTAATAATCGTCCCTGAACACTTAAGACCTGCTCAACCCTCAACACACTCTAATAAGCAGTAATTCTCTATCTACCTGTTTAAGAAACATAAGCATTTTAAGGAAGCGTATAGTAAACTTAAATAAATGATTCCTAATCATATTTCGGGTAGGTAGTTAAGCATGAAGATAATCAATTATAGAAACATACCCTACGCAGAGGTTACAAAAATAATAAAAGGACTAATGGAGAAAGGAGTAGAGCTTGATCAGATAACTATGAGAGTTTATGAATATGTCTCTAAATTTACGAAATGCAAGAAAGCATCAGAGTTAGTAAGCACTCTAACATCTGCGGGATTAAGAGAAATAACAGCTGTAATCATAGCTAACATACTCCCAAGAAGTGTAGATGAGTTAAAAGCATTAATGAATTTTGAGGATGAAATACCTGGTGAGGATAAACTTAATGAGATCCTTAGTAAGATAAACGAAGTATGCCCTCAAGAATAAGTTAAATCATACTCAACTTAGGCGATAATTATGTCCCAATCAAAACCCCACAAAAGGCCAGATAGGAGAGTCATCCGTGAGGATTACGCTGTTGTACTAGATTTTATGCCTGAAGGTAATCCCATGGATAGACATCACCCATCTCATAGAACTAGACCTATAGCTCAAGGTGTTGGAGATAAATTCTTCACTTTACTTGAGTTTCACCCAAAGCCTAATGTTATCCTACAGCAGGGTGAGAAAGTATGTATAAGCTTTAGATTTCGTGAATTAAGGGATAAAGTAGAATATGTATGGGGTGAACCACTAACTTACGATGACTTAAGTGCTGTAGCTAAGTCATACCTTCCTGAAGCAGTAAGGAGGATAGTTAAAGAACGGGAGAAGGTATTCGTAACGTTCTTCAACATAGCTGCACCCCTAACGATAAAACTTCACTCACTTGAGTTAATCCCCGGTATAGGTAAGAAGACTATGTGGATAATTATTGAGGAAAGGAAGAAGAGAGAGTTTGAGAGTTTCGAGGAATTAAGGGAGCGTGGTAAGGTGCCTGACCCAGTAACTGCTATAGTTGAGCGTATATTGAGGGAAATTAGAGGTGAAGAGAGGTACTATTTATTCTTAGACCCCCCTCCCCATGTTGTTGGAGCTGTTAAGCTAGGGTATCTGGAAAAGATATTCAGGTCTATAGGTATAGAGTAACATGATTAACAATTTAAGAAATAGATTATGGATAATACTAGTCGAACCTGAGGGTAGAATAAATTTTGGCTTTATATTAAGATTAGCCAAAAACTTTGGTGTGAAGGGTGTATGTGTAGTTAATCCTAAATTCCCTTTAGATGATAGCGAGGTTAAGCAATTCTCATCTAGAGGTATAGAATACTTAAAGGAAGGTAGGGTAATTGTGGCTAGCAACCTTAGGGAATGCTTAAGTAATGTGTCATATACTATATGCACCACAGCAAAAACTGCTAGAGAAGGTGATGTGTTAAGGCATTCAATATCTCCTAAGGCTATAAAGTTTGTAATACCACGTAGGGGTGATATTGGCTTAGTATTTGGAAGAGAGAGTGTGGGACTTAGTAGGGATGAGTTATCACAATGCGATGTGATAACTACCTTAGAGACGGGTACTGATTATAACGTATTAAATCTATCTCACGCTGTTGCTATATTTTTGTATGAGATTCTAAGGGATGAAATTATTGATGATTTAGTTTATGGTGAAGAATGCGAGCAGAGCGTAATTAACGTAATCTTAAGGTTCATTGAGGATATAACAAAGGCTTTAGAATTGCCGTCAGCGTATGTAGCATTAAAGCATATTCTCAAGAGAGCATCGCTCAGAAAAGATGAATGCAGTGTAGTGTACAAGTTATTCAAGAAGTTAAAGTACATAGTAGCGGAGATTGAAGAGAGGTAAGCATAATCCTTAAATTACTCAGTAAACACTACAGCCTAGGTGTGGAGAGTATGCCCTTAAGACCTGCTAGATGCTACAAGGATTTGAAGAAACCACCATATACTAGGAAAGAATATATCGATGGCGTACCACCACCAAAGATAACTAAGTTCGTGATGGGTAACCCGCACGGCAACTATGAGATTAAAGTAGAACTAATATCTCTTGAAAACGCTCAGATAAGACATAACGCATTGGAAGCTGGTAGAGTTATGACTCACAAATACTTAAGTAGATATGTTGGCGAGGATAAGTATTTATTCATAGTTAGGCAGTACCCTCACCATGTACTAAGAGAGAATAAAATGATGGCATTTGCTGGAGCTGATAGATTACAGGAGGGTATGAGGCAGGCATTTGGAAAACCCATAGGCACAGCAGCTAGGGTGAGAATGGGTAGCGCAATAGCTGAGGTCAGAGCTAGTAAGGCTGCTTTCGAACAGGTCAAGGAAGCCTTAAGAAGATTCGCTAGTAAGTTAGGGATTAGATGGACATTAAAAGTTACGGAATTAAAGTAAATTTTGATCATAGTATACCCACTAAGCTGAAAACATGAGAATTGTTGACTTTTACGAGTACGACTTAGACAGGATAATCAGTGAAATACGTAATCGCAAAGCAAGAAAGGTGCTCTTACAGCTACCGAACGGTGTTAAGAGATTTTCATACGAAATAGTTGATGAAATACTTAGGAAGTTAGGTAATAGCATAGTTACGATTGATGTAGATGCTAACCCTTTATATGGGTCATGCATAATTGATGAAGACTTAACAAGTAGATATGACTTAATTATTCATTTAGGTCACGAACCTTACCCATACTGGAGAGCACCATCTAATGTAGTTTTCATAGATTTAATCAGTAAGGCAAAAGTGTCTAAAGACCTACTTGAGACACTTATAAACATACTCAAACGTAAGGGTTTAAAAAGTACAGCACTACTTACTGTTCAGCAACATAAAAACATCATTAATTATATATCATCATACCTAAAGAGTAAGGGAATTTATGTCGTAAATAATCCGTTAGTAATAACTGGTTGTTGGTTTGCTAATATAACTAAATACCTAGATTGCATTGACGCGTTGATAACTATTGCGGGAGGCTTATTTCACGCTATTGGGGTCGGACTACATGTAGGTATATCAAAGGAAGTAATAGTCTTAGATCCTTACTCAAATGCTGTTAAGGATGTGACCATGGACATTAGGAAGGTATTTAAGATTAGATTATGGAAGTTAAGGAGAGCTACATATTCTAGGAATTGGCTGATAGTAACTGGTTCTTCTGGTCAATATAGACCATACATAATCGAGGAACTTAAGAAGTACTTGAGAGCTAAAGGTATGAGGTATTACATAGCCCACTCACGTTATACGACAATAGATACATTAAGAAATATTGATAATGAATTGATAGATACCATAGTCATCACTTCATGTCCTAGATTAGCAATAGAGGACTTATCAAGTTACGAGAAACCAGTATTAACACCTGGAGAGGCACTCTATGTGCTGGGAGCAAGAAATGATTACACATACCCATGGTAATCAGAATTGACTATAGTGAAGAAAAAGAAGGATTTGGAGATGATAATAGAGTCTATACCCAGTTACTCCAATCCTAAGGAGGAGCTTGAACAGTATGTGACACCTTCTGATATAGTAGCTGACATATTATGGAATGCCTACTTAAGAGGTGATATAGAAAACATGGAGGTTATCGATTTAGGATGCGGTACTGGTAGATTCGCCATTGGTGCAGCCCTATTGGGGGCAAAGACAAGTGTCTGCATTGATGTAGATGATGAAGCATTAAGTATAGCATTTAGTGCGTCAAAGAAGCTAGGAGTTAGTACATTAGTGCACTTCATATTAGCTGATGTGAGAGGGTATAACCCTATTAGGGGGCGTCATGATTGTACCGTGGTGATGAACCCACCATTTGGTGTTCACTCAAGAGGAGCAGATATTGATTTCCTCAAGACAGCTTTAGGTATGTGCGACATAGTTTATTCTATTCACAAGTTCAGTGAGGGCTTCATTAAATTAATTGATAAATTAAGTATAGATATGGGATTTACTTACGAAGTTCTATCTGAACGTGACTTCCCTATAAGATGGTTCCTACCTAAGCATAGAAGGAGAGTATATTATGTTAAAACTGTAATTATAAGATTTAGACGAAGTATATAGGGTGCTGGATTTGAGTGATAGGGTTAAGGAGTTAATTAATAGGGGCGTTATTCCTGGCGATGCCTTGTGTGTCATTGAGGAGTTCTTACCAGGTCCAGGTACTTACGAGTATAATGGAGTAGTTAGAGCAGCTTTAGTGGGTAGTACTATAGCAGATTTAAACACTAGAGTAATTAATGTTAAACCTAAGATAAGGGGACCAGCACTCCCAAAGAGGGGTTCTATAGTTTACGGCATCGTAGTATTGATAAGGGAAGAATACGCTATTGTCAGGTTGATTTCCGATGTAAATGGTATTAAATATCATACAGCATTTACTGCGATATTGCACATATCTCAAGTTACTGATAAATTCATTAAAGATTTATTTGAGGTATTGAGGATGGGTGATATAGTTAAGGCTAAAGTTCTAAACGATTCAATACCCTACAATATATCAATCAAGGATCCAAAGCTTGGCGTTGTCCTAGCTTTCTGCGGGAATTGCGGCTCAACATTAAAGTTTGAAAGCGGAGACCTACTTAAGTGTTCAGTATGTAATAACTCTGAGAGAAGGAAGGTAAGTATTGATTATGGTAAATTAAAGGGTCTAGTACCTTGGATAAAGTAAGAATTAGTCTTAGATGTAATGGAAGGAATGAATGTTTGGAGTTGGCTGAATATATAATGAATTATAGGGGCGTAAAGGCCAAGTCATTAATTTACGAAGTTGGTGAAGGATTAGTGATTATAGAAGTTAGCGGACCTAAAATGGAGGTAGTCACTACTAAGAGGATTATTATGAAAGCCTACAAGGAGTGGATGAAGATTAAAGCTTGGAGTAAGGGTGCAGGTAGCATTGAGATACAGACATTAATGAAGTTTGTAGAGAAGCCCTTTGTGAGTGACGCGTTAGTTGAGGTATTAAAGCATTTAGGATATAGAGCAGAGCTTAAGGGCGCTGTCTTAACAAGTAATGCCCCACCTAACATAGTTATAAATATAGCTAAGGCACTATCACAAAAACTAGAAGAACTCATAAGGTATAAACCAAGAGCCTCAGCAACAGCTAAAGCCTTAATAACGGCATACGCTTATCTCATGTCACTTAATGCTAGGAATGCATTGAAGGTCTTAGAGGAAAGCGGCGCCCTAAGAATTAATGGACATAGAGTACTTGTCACGAAGGAATGGAGGAGCTTATTAAGGAGGCTAATATCAAGTTCTAGGGAATCGTATGGAGCTAGAGGTAAGAAAGAGAACAGATAGGGAGTTAGTATTTAAGATTCTAGGCGAGGATCACACATTAGGGAATTTAATAGCTAAGATGGCTCTAAAACACCCTAACGTGGAGCTTGCAGCATACACTATTGAACACCCCCTTGATGGTCAACCAGTGATCAGGATAATTACCGATGGTAGCAAGGATCCTATCGAAGTAGTAATTGAAGTCCTAAGAAATACTAAAGTTTTAACTGAGGAATTATTAGAGAAAATCAAAGATAGTTTAGGAGTAAAGGAATAATGAGTAAAAGCCTGAATAGAGTGAAACCCGAGACTAGGATCTTGCTCATAACTAGTAGGGATTTAGGTCAAGTAAGGTTAACATTATTTGCTATAATTAGGGGAGTCAAGGGCATAGAACACATAGGGCTTAGACTTCTCGATAAAGAGGAAGTAATTAAGTCGTTATCTAAAGACCCCTTACTAAGTGAGGTAAGATTCATCATAGATGTAGACGAACTTTCTAAGAATGATAAGATTTTAAAGACGGTAAGTGATCAGAGGATTAAGGATACGTTAAGGAGTACATTACATATCCTTAATGTAGTAATTAATGAGTTAGTTAACTTAATAACCTCTCATAACTGATAATTTCCCTGGCTACCAGTAACAGTAAAGGTGAAAATCATGGTGGAGTTTTGCCCTAAGTGTGGAAATATGATGATCCCTAAGAGGAAAGAGGGAAGGGTTATCTTAGTATGCCCTAGATGTGGTTATGTGAAGGAGAATCCAGTACGTACTAGAGTACTAAGTAAGAGGATTGTACATAGGGAGACCGAAAAGACCTTCGTGATAGATACTGAAGATATGTTTAAGGGTGTACCCAAAACTAAAGGGGTAAAGTGCCCTAAGTGCGGTAATGATGAAGCTTATTACGTGATATTACAGACTAGGAGAGCCGATGAACCTCCTACGAGAATATATAAGTGTACGAAATGCGGTCACGTATGGCGTGAATACGAATAAGATGTACCTCTAAACACATTCCTCTTAATGTGTTAGCGGTCTAAATAATCCTCATTAGTAGCAATCATTATTAGCTTGAAAATAATAACTTCTAGGTGGTGATATATTGAAGCTTCTATTTGCAGATGCTAGAATATGGAGGTATCTAATGGCTGCTGCAGGAAAGTTCGTTGAGATGGGCATACTGGAGATAAATAATGATGGATTAAAGTTCAGAGCTATGGACCCATCAAGAACATCTCTCATAGAATTCATAATACCTAGAGAAGGTTTTGATGAGTTTAATATCGATAAAGAGGCTAAGATGACCTTAAATATAGAGGATGTTAGTAAGATCATGAGGACAGCTGAGAAGGACGATAAGATAGGTATAGATTGGACTGAATCAAGCATTACATTCATATTTGAGCGAAGAGGTGTGCCAAGATACTTCACCCTACCACTCCAGGTAGGTGCTGCCGAGGAGATACCTGAACTAAGTATTGAGTATAAGAATGCATACAAAGCCGGTGGTGCCATACTATATGAAGTAATAAACTCCATAGAGGATGTAGGTGAGGTTTTAAAGATTGAAGGTGATGAGAAGGAGTTAAGACTTAAATCTGTGAGTGACTTAGGTGAAGCTGAAATAGTGTTAAGCTTAGATAAGGGAACACTTGATGAAGCACTTGTCGAGAATCCCGGATTCTCAAGTACGTACGGTATGGAGTACTTAAGCTACATGAAGCAACCAATAAAGCTTGCCGAGTCTGTCACTATTAGAGTGGATACTGACATGCCATGCTACCTAGAATTAAACTACATACAGGGCGCTAAAGCTAATTACTACATAGCACCAAGGGTTGAATGAATGGATATGCTCAAAAGGATTTTGAGTAAGTACTACAGTAATGCAGAGTTATGGCTACCTGAAGACTTTACACTAAGGGAGTTCGCTTTTCAGACCTATGAGGAAGCAGTATACGTAAGACATATGAATTTTCAGAGCCTCGCATTACTAAGAAGTTACCTCATAAGAAATACGCCAAGACAGTCTTATTACTCATCAGCACTTTACAGAGATCCAGCAGCTGACAGAATGGAGGATAAAGGATGGTTGGGTAGTGAATTAGTTTTCGATATAGATTCAGACCATATAGGGGGGTGTAAAGTCATTGAATTAAGTGTTAAGGATAAGAGTGTAAGTCTAATTAAACCTGAATGTATAGAATTAGCTAAGGAACATGAATTAAGACTCATAGACATACTTAAATATGAACTCGGATTTTCAAGTAATGAAATTAGAATTCAATTTAGTGGTAACAGAGGTTTTCATACTATAGTTAGGCCTAAGGATAAGGAGTGGTTATTATTAGAGCCGCATCATAGAAGGGAAATAGTTGATTACATTAAAGGCATAGGTTTAGATGTTAATAGAATCTTACCGAAGAGTAGGAGAATGAAGCTTGACTTAAGCTATGTAGATGGTGGCTGGTTAAGGAGGCTGAAGAATGAAGTTAAAATAGATGAAGAAACTATCAGGAAGATAAGAGTTGAAATAGATGAACAAGTTACTCAGGACATTTCAAGACTTATAAGGATACCTGGATCACTAAATGGTAAGATAGGCTTACCTGCCATCATAATACCTAATGAGAGCTTCCTCATAAACTTTAAATATGATATGACACTATCACCATTTAACAATGATTATGCCGTCGTAAAACTTCGTGAGAGGATACCAAAGGAAATAGAATTTCTGGGTGAGATCATAAGGATAGATGATTGGGAGTTACCAATAAAAGTACCGCTTCCCTTTGCGATCTTCTTAGCATTAAACGATATTGCATCAATAATCAAGATATTGTAAGAAATTGTGAGTATATTAGTAATAAACACATATATTAACTTAGTATAATAGGTGGTAAAATGCTTAAAGAGGTAATAAGGAAAGAGATATTAAGTGATCATCTCATTGAGATAGGCCCTGACACTCTTGACTCAATCGTTAAATACATTACTGAAAGTTTTTGGTGGTGTTTAAGTAAATTAGAACTTGAAGTATGCAGGAATTTTAATGAGCTAATTAATGACATTATTGACTCTTTAGCGAGGGTTAGGATTCAAAAATACATCGAGACAGGATTTAGAGAGAGTACACGAAGCTTCGATGCTGAGGCTCTTCAGAAATTTGTTAATGCCTTAATTAGGTTCTACAAGTTAAGTTTTAAGGGTCACGTTGATAGCGAAGGTAATACCTATGTTAGAGTGATTAACGATTTTGAAATTAATGGTAGGAAGTATGTTAAGGGTAGCGTAACTACTATGAATGTTATTAGGGCATTAGCTCTGGAAATCCTTGGACTCATTAAAGTTATCGAGTAAAGCTTATACCTCTTTACACGGCTAACTTAAATAGTGATGAGAATCGCATCGGGTGATTAATGAGCATATTCCCTGCGGCTGATTTAGCAATAAAGATTTATAGTACTTTATCGTTCTTAAATGCGGTAAGATAATGCATGAACCCATGATAGTAATAAACTTCAAGGCCTATCCCACATCATATGGCCGTAAGGGCTTAGAAATAGCTAAACTTGCAGACAAGATCTCTAAAGAGTTTAAGGGTAATGTTGAAGTAATCATCGCACCACCAGCTACGGAGATTAGGATGCTTAGGAATGAAGTTGAGATAAGGATTTTCGCTCAGCATGCTGATCCTTACGATCTAGGTGCTAAGACCGGATGGTTACCCTTAGAGATAATTAAGGATGCAGGGGCTGATGGTCTTTTAATAAATCATAGTGAGCATAGATTAAGACTTGATGAAATTAATAAGTTAGTAATTAAAGCTAAGAACTTAGGTATGACATCGTTAGTCTGTGCTGATGTACCTGAGACCGGTGCTGCAGTAGCTTTGTTAAGGCCTGACATTATAGCCGTTGAACCGCCCGAACTCATCGGTACGGGCATTGCTGTATCAAAAGCTAAACCTGAAGTAGTAACAAACTCTGTTAATTTAATACGCAATGTTAATAGAGAAGTAATAATATTGACTGGAGCTGGAATATCGTCACCTGATGATGTGGAGGCAGCAATAAGGCTTGGTACATCAGGTGTCTTAGTTGCATCAGCAATAATGAAGGCTAAAGATCCAGGAAAAGTAATTAAGGGTATGGTTGAGGCTGCTTATAAAGCATGGGATAAGTATAGATAAACTTAAAGTATTAATTTAAGTGTACTTCGTGATTTGATTTTAATAATAGCGATGGTCAAACATCATTAACTTGAATTATTTAATTAAAGATATATATTTGACCTCCATTAAAGCTTCGTAGAGGGATGGGTGTAGTGGTAAGAGTGGGTAAGGTCGTAGGTCATTACGATCCTCACAAAGTTGAGGGTGAGGTTAGGGATTTCTGGGAGAAGTATGAAGTATATGAGAAGGTTAAGCTTAAAGCAAGTAAGAGTAACAAGAGGTTTCTATTCATTGATGGACCGCCCTACCCCTCTAGTGATATACCTCACATTGGTACAGCATGGAATAAGGCACTTAAAGACGTTATATTAAGGTATAAGAGGTTACGTGGCTTTAATGTTCATGATCAACCAGGATACGACTGCCACGGCCTACCTATTGAGGTTAATATAGAGAAGAACCTAGGTATTAAGAGTAAGAGAGAAATTGAGACAGGAGTTGGTGTTAAGAAGTTTATAAATCTATGTAAGGGGATGGTCAGTAAGAATATAGAGTCATTAACTAAATGGTTTAAGGATTTAGGAGTATTCATGGACTGGAAAAGACCTTACTTAACCATGAGTGATGAATACATTGAGGCGGCTTGGTGGTTAATAAAGAGGGCATCAGATATGGGACTACTAGTAAGAGAGAAGAGGGTAGTCTATTGGTGTCCTAGATGCTCAACAACCTTAGCTGAGTATGAGGTCGAGTATCAGGAGATAGTGGATCCCTCAATATACGTGAAATTCCCTGTAAGAGGTAAGAGTAACGAGTACTTACTCATATGGACCACTACACCTTGGACACTACCAGCTAATACATTCGTTATGGCTCATCCTAACGCTGTATATGTGCGTGTTAAAGTGGGTAATGAAGTTTACATAATAGCGAAGGAGAGGGTTAGGGAGGTTATGATGGAAGCAGGCATTACTGAGTATGAAGTAATAGATGAGCTCAAGGGCTTAGACATTGAGGGCATCGAATACGAACACCCACTTAGAGATTACGTTAGGATTCAGGAGAAACTCTCTAAGTACCATAAAGTAGTCATGGCTCCAGAATTTGTGACTCTCCATGAAGGTACCGGACTAGTTCATGCTGCGCCAGGTCATGGTTTTGAAGACTTCATTGTAGCACGTAGACTAGGTATTGAGGAGATCGCCTCACCAGTAGATGATGAGGGCGTATTCACGAGCGATGCCGGTAAATATGCGGGTCTTTATGTTAGGGAGGCCAATAAGGCAATAATCAATGACCTTAAGGAGCGTAATGCATTACTTCATGAGTCAACGATAAGGCATAGATATCCAGTGTGTTGGCGATGTAAAACACCTGTGGTTCTTAGAACTACTGAGCAGTGGGTTCTTAAGATAACAAAGTTAAAGGATAGGTTGATAGACGAGGTTAAGAAGGCTAAGTGGATTCCTGAGTGGGCCTTAGACAGAATCATGGCGATGCTAGATAACTTGCAGGACTGGGTACTCAGTAGGCAAAGATATTGGGGTACACCATTACCTATATGGGTATGTCCTCAAGGACATAAGGTGGTTATTGGCAGTGTTGATGAGCTGATTAAGTACGGCGGTAAGAGACCTAAGGAACTTCATAGACC
>CAZAMI010000026.1:0-12896 GCA_964486465.1 uncultured Desulfurococcaceae archaeon
AGCTTTCTCAATACCTCTTTCAAACTCCTCACTCGTTATCTTACCTGATGAGAGCTTACTATAAAGCTTCGCTACAAATTCACTTCGAGGATATGAAGCATTGAGTACAGCTCTTACATTCATGTCTGATCCTCAGGTTTGAGTGATTAAGCTTGAGGCTTAAAAGTTGTTTAGAGCATCTATAGACCAATTTAGAATGGTTTACATAATTCTTTACGTCTTATGACTTCCATGCAAGTTTGTTCAAGCCTCCTACGTACATTGATAACCCTAGGGTGGTAAACCCAGCTCAATGTTGTACCTCTAGCCATCATTATCCTCATAACTTTAATTAATTCCCTAAAATACCCACCAGCAATACCTTCACCTAATATAGCGTAACCCTGTGCCGCCTCCTTAGACATTCTCGCACCTTCAAGTCCCTTTATCCGTACAACAGGAGCTATATCACTTAACCTCCTCCTTAATTCATCATATATTTTAGCTATACGTGATAACCTCCCCGATAATATCACCTCATAAGGATCCTTAATTATCGTAAGCATACCCCTGACTCTATGTTCTATAGACTCTAACATCGAGTTAAAACCAGCTCTACATAGCTCGTCTACTTTAGCGAGTTCAAGGGCTTTTTCAGGGTTATATTCATTGCATAGTGTTGAAACCCCGCCATAAAATACGTCACTACGATTCCATACCCTTCCCGCAACTACTACTTCAGCATCTATGGCTCCTATAGTTAGGAATCCCATACCTGTTAAGGTACCTCCGTAGCCATCAACTACTTTACCTTCGTTAACGGCTATTACAGCATTATACCCGAAACCTAACTCTACAAGTATAAATCTGGTTTCTTCATACTCAATACCTAACCTAATGCTTTCATCATGAATAGCTAAGGCTGCTACGGCTAACTTATCTGCCGTACCCATATCAATTCTATTTATTTTCCTATGAGTGGGTACCGTCGGTAATAAAATTATTGATGGAATGTAACACACCTTATGTCTAGACATCCATAAATACTTAACAACTTTAGCTAATACGTCATAAACAGCCATACCTAGTTCACCACGTCTTACACCTTCCTTAATGTCTTCCTTACTTGATAGGAGTAGTATTTCAATAGCAAAGCGCTCAGCATCTAGAATATCCTCATTACATACTACTGGTGTACCATAACCTGAAGGACCCACAATAATGTCAACATCTCCTAGACTCTCTATGACATTAATGAGTATTTCAGGTTTTTTAGCTACTTCAGCGGTTTCTATGCTATATTCACATACGACTTTAGGACCATCTATAACTACTAAATCAAAACTCTTAGTTCCAGGATCTATACCTAGCGCCTTAACCAATATCTACACCTCAAAATTAGTAAATGACTTAGCTATACTCACTCAATTCTTAACATAATGTGATCACTCAGAAATTTTACTTATTTTGAGGTAAATTCATTGGGTGTTGCAATTGGTCAGAACTTCAGTAATTGCTATAGCGGTAATCCTCATAATAATCGCTATAATCGTAGGTTTAATGTTTTATCGTTTAACTTATGAGGAGAAAGTAACTCAAACAACAGGTGATATTGATGCCATAGTCAGGTCATTAGTAGGTAACATTCCTAAAAATATAGAGGTTTCTTCAAATGCCTTTACTCAAGGATCTACAATACCCGTAATGTATACCTGTGATGGTGAGGATGTAACACCACCACTAAGGTGGAGTAGTGTTGAGGGTGCAAAGTATTATGCTGTGATAGTCGTAGATCCTGACGCTCCTAAGGGTATATTCATTCACTGGATAATCTATAACATACCCAATAGCATAACCTCACTTAAAGCTAACATACCTAAGGAACAAGTAGTTCATGGACTAGGTTTTCAGTCATTGAATGACTTCGGTAAAGTAGGGTATGGCGGTCCTTGCCCTCCACATGGTAGTAAGCATAGGTATATCTTTATAGTAGTTGCCTTGAAGGATGTGGTTACGGTCGGTCCAGGCTCGTCACCACTTGAAACTCTTAAGAATATTAGGGAGTTAGCCATCTCATATGGCTTTATCTATGCTTACTACAGTAGGTAGTGATCACTAACTGACCACTATAAAATAGTATCACTAATTAGAGTGATCAAACAAGTAAGAATCGGGTGTAAATATGTCTGAGGAAGAGAAGAAGGTACATGCACGAGAATTATCTGATGTTGAGGAACTTAAGGCTGTCCTTAAAGCTATAAGTGATTTTATAGCAAGTCTCAAAGGTCCGTTAAAGGAGTTAATGGATACCATAATGAGTAGCTTAGACGGTTCAAAGCTCGGTGAAGAGGTATCAGCACTCTATAAGAAATTGATAGACTCTGGAATGCCTGAGGATATGGTTAATGAAATGGTTAAGACATACTTTAAACATAAGTTAGAATCTGCGGTAAGCCCTAAGACCATATCCGAATTCTTCAGGAGGTTTATGGAGAAACCTAAACGTGCACGTATTGCTGTTAGCACTGAGGATCTAGATAGAATTGTAGAACTTCTTGAGGAAGTCAAGAAATCAAAACCTGAGATATCAGATAAGATAGATAAGGTAATTGCTACGCTCAAGAAGGGAAGAGAGGAAAAGAAGAAAGAGGAGAAGTAATGTCTGAAAGTACTGAGGAGAGACTTAAGAAGATTGAGAAGCTATTAGAGAGTATTATAGAGAGATTAAATAAAGTTGAGGAATACTTAAAACTCTTAGGTCTTAATGACGAGGTAATTAGTAGCGCTTTTAAATTAACAATAGCTTTTTCAATACCTATTTCGAAAGCTCTTGAAGCGTCAAGAAGAGTTATTGAGAGTATTAGACGCTTAGGGATCTTTGACGCTATCGATAGGTCAATAATAGAGTCCTTAGCTAATTGTGAAGCAAAAAGCATTTCTGAAATAACGAAGAACGTTAAAGCATTGAGAGGTACAGCTTCTAGAAGGGTAGTGAGAAGTAGGTTAATGAAGCTTATAGAAAAGAATGTAGTAGTTAGGGTAGGTAACGTTAGAAGACCTAAATACACTTTAAGAGTATGTCTTAGTAGAGATAAGAAATGAGGCTTAAAAAATTAATAAAAGTACTCTTAATAATGACCTACATCATTAGAATAGTTTTGTCAGCCTTAACTTTATATCTAAGCATCAAGGTTAGTATATATTTAAAGTCGTTCACGGAAAGGCGTAAGTTTAAGAAAGTACTACATAGGCATAGATTACCTAAGGATCTAGTTAACGAACTGTATAACTCTTATTCTCGTAGTTTAAGTAACTTCAACATTTCACTAGAAGATTTAACTGAGATGTTTAAAATGACTTACCGTAAAGCTAGCTAGGTATTGGATAATTTTCCTTATCCTATGTTATACGATCAAGCGTTAATAAGAGTAATATAGCTATGGAACCGAAGATTACCGTGGCCTGTATTTGCGGTATTATCCATGCAATAATTAATATGATGAAGCTGACTATTAACGCTTTAGCTAAATTCCTTAGTAAAGTATCGCTTAAAATGATGTCATTAGAACTCATTACCTGTACTAAGTATGTAATTGAGACTACTATGTAAACCGATGTAACCACTATGAAATACCAAGTATTAACACCTACATAATAAAGCATTGATGCCGTATGGATCACATAAAGCACCATACATAGGTAATGATCAAAGACATTGCCATAACTCACTCTGCTAAGGTACGGCACGCCTAATATCATTAAGGCTAAGTAAGCATTTTCGTGAAATACCAGGTATGAAGTTAGTGAAAGTACTAATGTTATAGGTAATGAGTAAGTTAATTTAGACATAATTGCTATCACTAAAGCAGTGAATATTAGAGCATGAAGTGCTGGATCATAAGGACTAGTTAGTATGACCAATATTAATAGTGTGACTATTAGAGTTACCCTTAAAATATTTAGTCTTAGTTTAGTAATGAACGTTCTCAAGAAGCATCACCAAAGGTAAGTTAGCTTTATCACGCGTTACCTCGTCAATATTCCTCCTCACAGTATTGATCCATTCTTGAAACTCTCTTAGCACGATCTTAAAGTTACCAATTAGACTTAAAGTCTCTATTGAATTATCATAGATAACCTTAACGCTCAATACTAATGATCTCGCATTACTTTCCTTAATCAATTTAATTAAGTCTTTAATACTCTCAGGTGAGGTTACAATTACATCAACTTTGTTGATTACGTCACGGAGAATCCTTAAGTAATTTGACCAGTCTTTATCGCTGCATAACTTAGATCTATCATTCATGACTTGGTTAACACTAAGCAGCTCTCCACCAATCATTACCTCATCTATGCCCTCCTTAAGTAATGACCTAAGTATCATCTTCAATTGTGAGAAGCCTGCAGCGTAGTCGCAAAAGTAATTATCAGGAACTACATACACACTCACCAATTCCCTGCTACTCCTAACCTCCTTATGTTTGTCAAGTACCTTTACTCTTAAACCACCAGGTTTCAATAAGCTCTTACTAACTAAGAGTTTAATGTCATTACCTTGGGCATAAGGCCTAACATAGCTTACTGATGGTTCTATCAATGTTTCAACGATATTTAAATATCTTCTTAATTCTTTAATCTCTATAATAGCTCTTTCACTAAGCTTTGTAATTATGTTATTAGGCTTCAACTTAATGACTCTTTCATGCAGAGCTAGAGGTATGGTTAAGCTTACGATTATATCAGATTCATCAATCTTAGACCAACCATTTAACGCTAGGTACTCATACTCTAGACTCCCTCCTCCCTCAACAGTAACATACTCTGAGCAATTTGACCCCTTAACTATAGCTACACCATCTACTAAGGAATCACATACTCTAACCCTAACAGTTAAATTAGGTTTAACCACGACTTTAACACGAGCTAGGTCAGGGCCTAAGTACTCTATTAACCTTGTACATGAAATCTTCACACTATATAGATACCTCGTATTTAATAGTATGAAGGATACAACGATTAAGAATACAATGGCTATTAGGGGCTCAGGATTGATTACAAGTAGTATGTAAATAATTGTTAATAACGAATACCCGAGTAAAATACCTGAATAACAGCTTAATCTCAATTTAAACTTACTATGTCTCAAGTTAACGCCTAAGAACTTAACTTTATTCAAGATGCTATTGATTACCTCCTTCTTAAGGCATGGTAGATTAGATAGTTTGGATTTAGTGAATAGTAATGCACCTAGGGTTAGTAAGTAAATTACTGTTAGTGTTATCCTAATAACGGCTATGCTCTCACTAAGTAATAGCATGTATTTTTAACCTCCTTAATATGAGTTTAGCATATTTCCGTACTTCATCTGCGTTGCCTTTACCGCCATATCTTAGTTCCTCATACTCTCTAACGAAGCGTTCTAGAAGGATGAGTAACTCGTGATCTAACCTATCTCTAATGTTCCTAATTAACTCACGTAGAGTTAGGTGGTTAGGCATACGTAGTCCTAGACTATCGTATACTTCATTCATAACTTTCTTAGCTAACAATTTGATATCGCCTCTCCTAATACCTAGTAACCTTAATGCTTTAGCGATTCCTTGCAATACTGTGTTGCTGTTTAGCATCAATATAGAAATCAGTAGGATGATAATTATGTAAGTAATGTTCGTAGTAATGAAGTTTGCAATTCTATCGTAGATACCTACTATACTTTTAGGTACGTGCATGCTGTAAGTTGCTTGCTCACCTAGTGCTCTCTTCATTAATACTTTAATTCCAGGGTATGGTTCTTCAGCTCTCTCCCTATACCTGTAAGCTCTATACATGTTTATTGCTGTACCATATGATGGTACATTACCACTACCTTGAGATGGTGTAGGATCAAATGCTACGTAGCCTTCACATACAAGTACTTCACTCCAAGCATGAGGTATGTAGAATCCAACATACAAGCCACTATTATTTACGTTAGTATATGCAACCCTGATTAAGCCTGTAGCAAGTCTCGCATTAAACCCTAAGATTCTAAGCATTACGGAGAGTGCTGACGCGTAATGAATACAGACACCTTTATGTGCTTTTAATAGGAATATTGATGCCAAATCCCTACACGTACTATTAACGTAGCTACTTAAATCAACAGGACCATAACTAGTTAATCCTACTATCTCATCAGTAAGTGTCCTAACTATGAAGCCTAGTGAAAGGTTAGCATATCCCCTCTTACTACATATGATGTCCTTAGTGAACTTAATTAACGACTTAAAACACGCATCATCCTTTATCATTAATGATGGTTTAAAGCTCTCAGAGCATACACTTGAATAGTTTATGACGTACTTATTCAGGACATTAATTTTCTCTTCCTTAATTTCACCGTAGCCATCACTGACAATTAGCAAGGAGTCTATGCTCTGGTTAGCTAAATCACTCATCTTAATGTATTTGAGTGATTCGTCTATGAATAGTGTTAAGGTTATGTTAGAGGAATTTGAGCTAGGTATCGGGATTACGTATGTTAATATTAACGGAATTATATGAGAAGCATTAAGTTCTATCGAGAGTATCGTTGTTGTTAGGAAGTTAGCGGGTAATGGAACTATGAATTCATTACCGAGTGTGAAGAATGTTGTATTACCTAATTTAACTCTAGTGTATGCTTCATTAATACCATAACACGCCATGACGAGTTCTGAAGTCGTTCTCATCTTAACGCTTGAGTTAAGTATTTCCTCCTTAACTAAGTAACATTCACTTCCTCTACTACTCAAACTTATCTTACTAAGTACTTGATAGTTAACCGTTACAGAGTACTCCTTACCGCTACTTAATAACCATCCATTACCTGTATACTTATCAAAAGCTAATAGCCTTATATAGTAAGGAGGTGGTGAGTTTACAGACTTTATCACTATAGTTGGTATAGGTGTTGATCCATAACTTAAGTCAATAAATGGCTCCGCAATAACTTTACTAACGATCTTTTCATTAATAACATCTCTAACTATCTCATTAACTATCACATAATAAACTTTAGTTATGTAGTAGCTAGTTGCATGCATCATAATGAACTCTTGAAGGGGTGATTCCATGGAATATATGTAGAGTACCACTATGATCAGCGTTAGCAGAATCAGTAGGTATTTAAGCATTAATCCACCAAGATCAACTACACTCCGAGCTAAATTAGAGTTATGGATAGTTCTCCTCGTACATCAGAGAATTAGGGATGTATCATGTATTGAATTTAAATAGCTTTAATAGTAGGAGCATTGGGTGTTACAGTGTTAGATATAGTCAAGATGATTTATGAGGCAAATAAGGAGGAGAGGGAGAAGCATAAGAGGGAGGAGAATGTTTATTGGGTTAGTGACCTAGTCAGATGCCCTTTAAAGAGGATCTATGAGATGATTTATCCAGAACTATCTGCTAAGGAGGTTTTCACACCCATATTTATCTTAGGTAATTTAGCTCATTGGGGTATCGAGGTATTCCTCAAGGAGAAACTAGGTGATAAGGTTAGTGTTGAAGTTGAGGGCTCAAAGGAGGTTGTACTACCTAGTGGGAGGAATGTGGTAATTAAGGGTAGAGCTGATGCCATCATTAAGTTAAGTGAAAATGAAAAGATAGGTATTGAGGTAAAGACTGCTAGATCTGATACAGGAATACCGCAACAACATCACAAGGACCAAGCAAGGATTTATAACTGGTTGTTCGACTTAGAAGAAACCATATTACTCTACGTAACACCTGATAGGGTAACACAGTTTGAGGTAACTGATAAGGTATCTGAGCAGGAGGTAATTGCCAGGATACTTGATACGAGCTATCCTAGGTATTCATGGGAGTGCGGATACTGTCCATACTCAGTACTATGTCCATATAAGAGGACATCTTAAGTGAGGATATAGTAACTTACCAGGAAACTTTACATGAGTACTTACATGAGTACCTAACATCTTGAACTTGATATTAAGAGGATATTACATTAACTGCGTTAACTCCTCTATAACTACACTTAAATCATATCGGAAAATGTTTTTATATGATTACGTTATAGACTAAACTTGGGGTTAGAGGTATTTGGGTAATTTAGTTAAGGAGAAGGTAGTAGTCGTAAACTTTGGTGGTCAGTATGCTCACTTAATATCACGTAGGCTAAGGAATCTCAATGTCTATACTGAAGTAGTTCCCTATATTAAATTAAGAGATTACTTAAGTAGATCAAGTAGTGACTCCATTAAAGCGATAGTACTTTCCGGAGGACCTGCTAGTGTTAATGAGTTAGACGTTGATTTAGATGATTACAAGGACTTAATTGGTAAACTCCCAATACTAGGTATTTGTTTCGGGCATCAACTACTAGCTAAGATATTAGGTGGTGAAGTAAGGAGAGGCAAGGGTGAATTTGGTAGGTGTGAAATTAGGATTACTAAAAAGGATGTCATATTTAACGGATGGGATGAGAAGGAGTTTGTGTGGATGAGTCATAAAGATTATGTTGCTAAACTGCCTAGCAATGTTGAAGTATTAGCGATATCTGAGCTGGGCTATATAGCCGCATTTAGAGTTAAGGATAAGCCCATTTACGGTATACAATTCCATCCTGAAGTTAGACATACACCTAAAGGTATGAAACTCTTAGATAACTTCCTCAATATAGCTAAGGTTAGGAGGGATTGGAATCCTGGGAATTACATTAATGAGATGGTGAAGGAGATAAGAGAGAATGTTGAACCTAACGCTAAGGTGTTAGTAGCTGTTAGTGGAGGTATAGATTCAACAGTGACAGCTGTACTTGTGAGGAAAGCCGTGGGTGATAGATTAGTAGCTGTACTTGTAGATCATGGTTTATTCCGTGAGGGTGAGGTTGATGAAGTACTTAAGAATTTAAAATCGATAGGCATCAGTCCCATACTCATAGATGCTAAGGAGAGATTCCTAAGTAGATTATGGGGTGTTGAGGACTGTGAACTCAGAAGGAAGATCATAGGTGAGGAATTCGCTAAGATATTCTACGAAATAATTAAGTCGGATCCAAGTATTAAGTACTTTGCTCAAGGAACGACGTATCCCGACGTAATTGAGAGTGGATTTGAGGTTGGTGCTGATAGGATTAAGACGCACCACAATGTTGCCGGGATACCTAAGTGGTTCAATATAAAGATAATAGAGCCCATTAAGTACCTATACAAGGATGAAGTAAGGAGGTTAGGTAAGGAGTTAGGCGTGCCTGATGAAATAGTGAAGAGGCATCCATTCCCTGGTCCTGGTTTAGCTGTCAGAGTTATCGGTAAGTTAACACCTGATAAGTTAGAGATTGTTAGGAAGGCCTCAAAGATACTTGAAGACGAGTTAAGGAAGGAAGGGCTTTACGAGAAGGTATGGCAGGCATTCGCCGTTGTTGGTGATGATAAATGGGTTGGGGTTAAGGGTGATTCAAGAGATGAAGGTTATATAGTAACGCTAAGGATTGTAGTAAGTGATGATGCCATGACTGCTGATTGGGCTAGGATACCCTACGACATACTTGACAGAATAGCTAGGAGAATAACCTCAGAGCTTAGCAACGTGACCATGGTTACTTACGCAATAACTTCTAAACCACCAAGTACTATAGAACCATGTTGAGGTGAAGTAATGAACATAATATACATACCATGGACAAAAGCGATAAGGATGTGTTACAAGTTAGCTGAGATAGTCATGGATTCAGGTGAGTCCTTCGACGCCATAGTTACGATCTCACGTGGAGGACTCATACCAGCTAGAATAGTTAGTGACGTACTTGGGATAGAGGAGTTCTACACCATAAGAGCTAAGTTCTGGGGTACTGGTGGTAAGCTTTATGAGGAGCCATTAATTGACTTACATGAAGTACTCAAGGTCAAGAATAAAAAGGTTCTAGTAGTTGATGAGGTTGTCGATACAGGAGCTACCATGACTAAAGTAGTTAGATTACTAAACGACCTAGGAGCTACAGAGGTGAAGACTGCAGTACTACACTATAAGATAACGAGTTCCCACATACCTAGCTTCTATGTTGAAAAGGTTGAGAAATGGGCTTGGATACTGTATCCATGGACCATAGCTGAAGCGATCTATAGCTTATCAAGGCAGGGTGATGGTACAAGTAAGGAGGATATAATTAAGAATGCATTGAAGTTAGCGAAGGAGTTAGGCATAGATAAGGAGGATACGTTAATTGACATCAATTACTTAGTTAAATCATTAAAGCTCTACATGAGGAGGGATGGTATTGAATAGTGAAGTATCTTACTCTATATGTCCGTTTGATTACAGGTATGGTTCTGAGGAAATGAGGAGTATATTTAGACGTAGTAATTTGATAAGGAAGTTTATAGAGGTGGAGATAGCACTTATGAAGGCATTAGAAGATGTAGGTATAGCTCCTAGAGGTTGTCATGAAGCCCTAAATGAGCGCGCATTAAAGGTTAGTATGGAAGAGATAGATAAACTTGAATCTATATATGGGCATGATATAGCGTCATTAGCTATAGCACTTGCTGAAACCTGTGGCGAGTGTGGTAAGTACGTTCACTTAGGAGCCACTAGTTACGATATCGTGGATACTGCATGGTCACTAATCATGAGGGAAGCACTAACAATAGTCAAGAGGAGACTTAGGAACATATTAGATGTACTGATTAAGCTATGCATTGAGCATAAAGATACGTTAATGGTTGGTAGAACCCATGGTCAACACGCGCTACCAATAACTTTAGGCTTTAAATTAGCTAATTACGTATACGAATTATCTCGAAGCTATGAGAGGTTATGCGATCTTGAAAGTAGATTAATCAAAGGTAAGATGTCTGGTGCTGTAGGTACTATGGCAGCATGGGGTGATAAAGGCCCTAAAATAGAGGAAGTGACGTTGAAAACCCTAAACTTAAAGCCGCATGCAATAACTACTCAAGTAGTTCCTAGAGACGGTTTCGCTGAACTTACCTCAGTATTAGCGATATTAGCGAGTCAGCTAGATCGTTTAGCGCTTGAGGTTAGGGAGCTATCCAGAAATGAAATCAATGAGTTAATCGTAGCAGGTAGTAAAATAGGTAGTAGCACAATGCCTCATAAATCAAATCCAACAATAGCTGAGAGAATTTCCGGGTTAGCTAAGGTATCTAGATCCTTCGTTACGATAGCTTTAGAAAACATACCTCTCATGCATGAGAGAGACTTAACCAATAGTAGTAGTGAAAGGTTCTTAATACCGCATACATTCCTAGTAATAGATCAAATGCTACTTGATACTGAAAGAATGTTAAAGTCCCTAAGAGTTAATAAGGAGGCGATGCTGAGGAACCTAAATCTTAGTAAAGGATTAATAATGACTGAATGCCTAATGGTTAAATTAGTTATTAAAGCTGGAATACCTAGGCATAAGGCTCATCAAATGCTTTCAGAACTTAGTAGGAAGGCCTTAAGCAGAAAAATAGGCTTACATGAAGTAATTAATGAGAGCTCCATAGCTAAATTGCTTAGTAAGGATGATATTAATGAATGCTTCGACTACGTTAAGTACCTAGGCAGTTATGAATACCTCATTGAGAGAGCTCTAACTTACGCTAGGAACGTCTTAGGGAGGTGTTAATGGATGTTGACCATAGTTGTTGGGGGTTTCTTTGGTGATGAGGGTAAGGGTAAGATAGTGTCATACTTAAGCACGAAGGACGATGTGAGGATAGCTATTAGGTGTGGTGCAGTAAATGCAGGTCACACTGTTGTCTTCAATGGTAGGACGTGGAAGTTACGTGTAATACCATCAGGATTCGTAAATCCGGGAGCAAGGCTTCTAGTAGCTCCTGGTGCCTTAGTTAGGCTTGACGTACTACATAGAGAGTTAAGTGAGACTGGTACTCGAGGTAGGCTATATCTTGATAGGAATACTGGTGTTATTGAGGATCATCACGTGGAAGCTGAGAGAAGGGATGCACTATTAACAGGTAAGATAGGGTCTACATTACAGGGTGTTGGTGCCGCAATGGCTGATAGGGTCTTAAGGAGGTTAAGATTAGCTCATGAATTTCCTGAATTAAGGAACATGATTACTGACGTACCTTTAGAAGTGCATGAAGCATTAGAGAAGGGTTATAACATATTGATTGAGGGTACTCAAGGAACTTATCTAAGTCTCTACCATGGAACATATCCTTACGTAACTAGTCGTGATACTACAGCATCAGCATTTGCATCGGAAGTTGGTGTAGGCCCTAAGGATGTTGATGAAGTGCTCGTAGTGTTTAAGGCATACGTAACTAGAGTTGGTGGTGGTCCTTTAGAAGGTGA
This sequence comes from uncultured Desulfurococcaceae archaeon, assembly GCA_964486465.1. Classification (GTDB taxonomy): domain Archaea; phylum Thermoproteota; class Thermoprotei_A; order Sulfolobales; family NBVN01; genus CAZAMI01. The sequence goes on from CAZAMI010000026.1 coordinate 12,298, forward strand.
ATTACCTCCTGAAGAAGCTGAACGTAGAGGTTGGATTGAGGTAGCGACAGTTACGGGTAGGAAGAGGAGAGTTGCTCCATTTGACTTTAAATTAGCTAGGAGAGCAGCTATGCTTAACTCTGCTACTCAAGCAGCAATTACTAAGCTTGACGTTCTATTCCCTCAAGCAAAATATGTAAAGGAGTGGAGTAAACTACCGGGGGACGCACGTAAATGGATTGAGGAGATTGAAGAGCGTATTAAAGTACCGGTAACCCTGATTGGTACGGGTCCTGACTTGAAGCACACCATTGATAGAAGGCCTGAATTAGGCTTTCTTAGGTGATTAATCGTGAGATATGACGTAATAATAATTGGGGCAGGACCTGCAGGTCTATTTGCAGCACACGAACTAATCACTTTAAGTAAGAAGCCCTTAAGAATAGCCATAATTGATCGAGGTTATAGAGCTTCATTACGTAGATGCCCCTTACTAATCAAGAGCCTTGATGTTGACTTTAGGTTTAACTTCAGAACTAACGGCTGTTCCAGATGTACCCCGTGTCATATAATGCATGGTGTTGGTGGTGCAGGAATCTTCAGTAGTGGTACTATTAACT
>CAZAMI010000027.1:0-12770 GCA_964486465.1 uncultured Desulfurococcaceae archaeon
GCTGGGCAGCCAGGGACGAAAGCTACCCTATCAATGATTATACCTTCCTCCATCAATATCTTCTTAAGTTTAGGGAAGCCACCAATAACACTATAGCTATCATACCATATACCACCTCCTACAGCACACGAACCTATAGCTAACACCATTCTTGGTCTAGGCATTGCCCTCAAGGCTTTAATAACCTTAGGTAAGACCTCCCTGGTTACAGGACCCGTAAATAATATAATATCGGCATGTCTGGGTGACGCTACAAGCTTAATACCGAATCTCTCAACATCAAAAAAAGGAGTTAAAGCATCTAATACTTCTATATCACATCCGTTACAACTACCTGAATTTAGGTGAAAGACCCATACGCTCTTCCTTAAAGCCTTCACTACTGAATCGATACTTACTTTAGTCATCTAAGTCACCTCTATACTTGAGTATACTCTTAATACTTAGCTTAGATCTACATTCAGGGCACACATCGGCATAGTTATCAGAGCCAGGTATATCCTTATTTGCATACTTAATTAGCTTGGTGGTTAGGAAGGGTCTACCGCATATTCTGCACTTAACACGCTTATGTAAGAGATCTCTGAGTAAATCATCGGTATCTAATGTAGCTAATTCAAACTCTTTAGTAATTGTTATCGCATTGGTTGGACATACCTCAGCACACATGCCACAGAAGATACACCTACCCACGAAATACCTGATTAGTCTTACATTACCTTCATCACGCATTGTTAAGGCACTTGGTGGACATATTAATGTACATGCACCACACCCTATGCATTTCTCAGGATCTATCTTAATCTCACCTCTAAACTCCTCAGTTATTAAGGGTTCCTCAAAGGGGTACTTACGCGTAACTGTTCCAGCCTTCTTAGCTACTGCGAAGAGCTTTAGAAACTTCATTTTATGGTCACCTCTTTCTAGAAAGTCTAACTATATTGATACGTTTTACATTCACGACTTTACCATTAAGCATCTCGATAATTATAACTCTATCGGTACATGAAAAACATGGATCAATACTAGCTATAGTTATTGGTGCATCAGCTAGCAATTGTTCTCTGAGCATAGGTCTTAATGCTGGTATGTTCTGGTATGTTGGTGCTCTAACCTTCCACCTATACGGTCTTCCCTTACCAGTTATTAAGAAATGTATGTCTTCACCTCTGGGTGCTTCAACAGCTGCTGTTGATATTTTATCCGGTTCTATTTCATACCTCTCAACTTTTATGTCTCCACTAGGTAACCTATCAAGTAATTGTCTTATTATTGATATGCTTTCGAAAATTTCTTCAACACGCACTAAAGTTCTCGATAAGTTATCCCCCTCAGTATAGACTGGTACCTTAAATGAGACGTACTTATACGCGAGGTAAGGATAATCCTTCCTAACATCTCTATTGAGTCCTGAAGCCCTAGCTACAGGTCCAACGACACTAAGTTTTCTTGCTTCACCCTTAGTTAGTATCCCTGTACCTGTAAGCCTACGCTTAACCTCAGGTACTGAAAGCATTACATCGAGAAGTTCCTTAACCTCCCTTTCTATATAGTCAAGTGTCCTAAGAGCATTCCGGACTTTCTCCTTATTTATGTCCTTTCTTACACCACCAATAATGTTTATACCGTATGTCTTCCTACTACCAGTTAGGTACTCTGCTAACTTCATGATAGCCTCTCTAATTCTCCATGTATGCATAAATCCCGCATCATACCCTAATAAATGGCATGCAACACCTAGCCAGAGTAGGTGGCTATGGATTCTTTCGATCTCTAAAACCATGGCTCTAATGAATTCAGCCCTCTCAGGTGTCTCGATCTTGGCTGCCTTCTCGACAGCCATTACATAACACGTTGAGTGACAGAAACCACATATACCACATATTCTTTCAGCAATAAATGGTATCTGTTTATATGTTAATTTACTCTCGCCAAGCTTCTCTATTCCTCTATGAATATGGAAGCCTCTATACCTTACATCAATTATGGTCTCTCCCTCAACGTATAATTCAAAATACTCTGGTTCGTGAAGTGCTGGATGATAAGGCCCTACAGGAATACCTGGGGATTCAAGCTCGGTTAAAGTGACCTCCTCACGCTTTACTGGAGGTGGCCTAACACCGTAAGGCACATCTTTTCGGAGTGGATATAGGTTATCAGGCCAATCCTCAGGAAGTATTAACCTATAGACAGGTCTCCCAGTAACATCTATACCTAGTAAGTCTCTAAACTCAAGTTCACACCAATCAGCACCTGGAGCAATATCCGCTATTGATGGTACTTTGACATCATTAGCTGGTGCGAGAGTTCTTACGATGACATTAACACCGTAATCATCAAGACCAAAAATATGATATACGGCGAAACTACCATTCTTATTCCTCTCATCACAACCTAAGCAAGTCCTTACATAAGCTCCTAATTCATTATGAACTATCTTAGCAACATCGCGTAGATGCCTCCTTGAGACATCAACTATTAAGTCATTTGCTATAGTACGGGAAATTCTTACGTTATATTTAGGGAGTTTCTCTTTAAGAAGCTTTAAAACCATGTCTACGGCTTTATCGCTTCCCTTAGCTAATGTTTTAACACCATTATTCTTCATAATCCGGCACCTATAAGTATTGTTAATGAAAATATTAAAGCTATATATACGCAGATTAATGTCTTTGTTGCTATATCTACTCTCGACCTACCAAGAAGTACTGCCGTAACTGCATGTACTATCCATACAGCGATTATTAATAGAATAAGTAATGTGAAAGCTAACAAGGGATTAAGTAATCTCATGAATGGGAGAAAGAGCGCTAATGCTGTAATTGATGCAAATATGAATCTTTTAAGTATTATTGAATATAGGACAGTACCTAATACGGGACCACTTAACTCTATTAGTACACCTGATGCGAGTTCAGGCTCAGCCTCTCCTAAATCGAAAGGTATTCTGCCTGAAGCAACATACGACGATATAGCTAAGAGGATTAGAGCCGGGATATATGAAACCTTTATACTCGTGGTTATTTGACTGCCTGAATAACCAAGCCCAACATTTATGAGTGTTAGTACTAAAGCTATAATTAAAGCTATTTCATTAATAATACCTATTGTTAACTCTCTAAAACCACCAATTATTGCGTAAAGGTTGTCGGAAACTATTGATGTAATTATTATTAAGCTGTGAATACTTGCTATTAAGACTATTAGTAGAGGTAAGCCTATGCTTGAAAAGAAAGCCCATGATGAACCAGCGGGTATTACGAGTAGTGTTAATATACATAAACCTACCATAATCAATGAAACCAGTAATATGGGAAATGCTGTACGAGTTAATACTAACTCCTTGGCGAATAATTTACGTATATCATACCATGTCTGAAGTATTGGCGGACCTATCCTAGAGTGTAGCTTTGCCTTAATTTTTCTCTCAATTCCATCAAGTATAGGCACTATAAGCATAGTTAATATCACAAACGCTATCTGTAGGCTAACGTATAACATAAATTAACACCACCATAACTGTAAGTGCCATTGTTAATAGTAAGCCCATATACATAGAGGATAAGAACAGTGACTCTTCCAGAGAGCGTTGAAGCTTTGCAAAAAATGAAGCAAATATTCTACCTGTCTTCACTATCTTGCCCTCATTACGTGAACACATTGATCTTAATTTAAGTATTAAGCTTATCAAGTACTTAGATAAATTATTCTCAATACGTGGGCCTATCAATCTCAATTTAAGTATTGAGCTTATCAAGTACTTAGATAAGCTATCCTCAGCTGTAAAACCTCGTAAATACTTAAATAACTTACTTAATTTGTATATAAATGTTGATCTTATATGGCTCATGGCTTAGTCCCACCTAACCATGGAGATTCGTACCTAACTTTAGAGAATGTCTGGTGAAGCCCTAATAATGCTATGATTAATATGAGGGTGGTCATTAGTAGTATTAGGTATAGCTGAAATATCCAATCACTTATTGTTGCTAGTGGCATGGGTAAAAGTAACGGTGCTATGAAGCTGAAGACTATGTTTGCTGAGGACATTATAGCTTCTGATGATAGCATATACTTGAAGTAGGTATGAGGTAATGTCACCCTACTAGTTTCTGTATACTCTTTCGCTGATTCAGGTCTACCCCAATGTGCTAGTAAATACTTAGCACCATAACCAACTGAGAGAGCAGCACTTACAGCAACTATTATTAATGCAATAATATAGAGTATTCCAAGTCTAATATTCCGAACTATACCTAAAAACATTATTAGTTTAGATAGGAATCCAGTCATTGGTGGTACGCCTATCAGTGAGAGTATTGAGATGAGAGCAAAAAGTGATAGTATCGGAGATAACTTAGAGATATAGCCAAGCCTTTCTAATTCTCTAGTATGTGCCATTAATTCAACAATACCTGAGTCAAGGAAAAGTGCAGCCTTGAATAATGAGTGAGCGATCACAAAAAAGTATGCCGAAATAATGAATACGGGATCATTACTCATTACGTAGAGTGATATCATAATACATATTATTGATGTGTAGACAGTTGTACTATAAGCTAGTAGTATCTTAATATCTGACTGAGCTAGGGCTTGAAGTCCTCCATAAATTGTTGTTATTGAACCGAAGACTAAGAGCATCCATGCCAGTAAGTCAACGTTGTAGTCAGTCACTGAAAGTACCCTGAGGATTCCGTAGATGCCCATCTTGACCATCATACCACTAAGTAAGGCTGAACCTGGTGCTGGCGCTATTGAGTGAGCTTCAGGCAACCAGAAATGGAGTGGTGCTACAGCAGCTTTAGCTAGGAAGCCAAGCGTCACTAGGACTGTTATTATGGGATGCGAAAGCCCAGTGATATATAGTTGGTTGAAGGGTACCATGAAAGCGTTATTAATGCCTGCTAAGGCAAGTAATGTCATTATCGAGATATCAGCGGGGATCATAGATACAAGGAGGAAACGTAGACCTGCCCGCCAAGCCCTTACGTATCCTTCAGCAATTGCTTCGAAGACAATTACGAAAAAACCAATTATTTCTGCCATTACCCAGAAGATTATAAATTCTGCTAAATATCTAGAGAAGAAAAGAAGTATCATAGCTAAAGCAAAGGAATCTATGTAGGATTGGAGTGAGGATGCACCATACTTTATTCTAGCATAGCCTGTAGTATATAAACTCGCAAGTAACCCTAAAAATGAAGCTAGTAGAACAAAAATTGAGCTAACATTATCGATTACCGATATAATACCTAGATGTCCCAACGCCACTAAGCACATTGGGGTTAAGTAACCGATTACCCGTAAAGCCATACTAATCTTAGGCACTCTCGATACTAATAATGAACCACTAACTATTAGTAATGAGAATGCAACCTCTATTATGTATCTTGGCATGTCACTGTATACAAGTGCTACCGTGATTCTTCACCTCATTAATCAACGTTGAGTGTTCAACTCATATCTATAACCTATTACCTTAATTAACGCTCTTTTCTGAAGGGTTTTAAAAATGTTTTCTGTCTTTCCATAAAGTATAGCATCTGATGGGCACATAGCATAGCATGCTGGCTCTAAGCCTTTCTTTCTTAAATCCATACATAAATCACACTTAACGGCGGTCTTTGTAATACTTGAAAGGGTCGGTATTCCAAATGGGCATGCAGCTAAGCATGCTAAGCATCCAATGCATCTAGACTCATCGACATAGACGGCACCATCCTTATCTCTTTGCATAGCTCCTGTAGGGCATGCTATGATGCATGGTGCTCTACGACAGTGAAAGCATGATATAGGTCTTAAGAATCCTCTCGATATTTCAAATAACTTTATGTATGCGTGGCCATCGTGAAGGAAGCTACATACTGATTCGCATGTCTCACAGCCTATGCATCTCTCGTAATCTATTACTCTTAAGTACTCTACGACATTCTTTTCATCCCTACTTTGATTATTATCGTTTTTACTCATATGGATTCACCTCCTTAAGTCCCACCTTTATTGATTTTTTTAGTAGTTAAGTATAAATGAATGTTGCGAGCAGCATTTAAACCTAAAAATATAGCCCTTCCTACCTTACTTGGTCCACTCACTACATCACCTGCTGCAAAGACCTTTTCATTACCTGTTCTTAACTCATCATTAACTATTATCCTTCCACGTCTATCCTGTTTAATGCCTAAATACTCTTGATCAGGGAAGGGTGATGTCGCGATTTCACCTACAGCTTCAATAACCATATCTGCCTCTATAGTGAATTCACTTCCCTCTATGGGTATAGGTCGAGGTCTTCCTGACTCATCAGGTTCGCCTAATTTCATCTTAATAAGCTCTACTTCCTTGACATTACCAGTTGCGTCAGCTATTATCCTCTTAGGTGTTGCTAACTCCATCCACTTAACACCTAATCTTCTCAACCTGTTGATCTCAAACGGTCCTGCTGGTGCTTCATTAATCGTCCTTCTGTATACTAGATATACCTCGTCTGCACCCCGATGAATCATTACTTCAGCAGCGTCGATCGCACTCAAACCTCCACCAACAACTATTACTTTATTAGCCTTAGGGGGTTCATGATTTAAGTACCCTAATTCATAACTCTTTAACAGGAATAGATATTCAAGTGCTGTGTAAACACCCTTAGAGTCCTCACCAGGTATATTCATTTTTCTCGACCTCCACGTACCTGTAGCTATTAATATGGCGTCATAATTGTTAAGTAGCTCCCTTAAGTCTACAGTATTCTTCGTAAATTCATCGCCTTCATCACATCTTACTGTGTCCCTCTTAAATACCTTAGTATTAAGAATAAACTTAACACTAAAATTGTCACGTAAATCCTCAACACCCTCAATAATTGAGTTGATACTTATTCTGAAGCCAGGTATTGCAAAACTCATTAACCCCCCTGGCAAAGGCAACTTATCATAAACGTCAACCTCGTATCCCTGACATACTAGATAACCTGAGGCAGCAAGACCTGCGGGTCCAGCACCAACTATAGCTATCTTACCTCTACCATGGGGACCTGCGATAGGTACCATATCTTTTTTACACATGAATGTAAATCTCATAACCCCACCATCCTATGCACAAATGTTAAAGAAAGGTTTAACATATTCAAGGCAATTATTCGTTACATTCATGTTCTTCCGCCAGTATAGACGTATTACTAGGTAATTTAAGATTTTATTTTTATAACTCAATAATATGTGTTTAAACGTTTTAAAAAGTTTCCGTGAATGTATATCTCGGTTTAGGCATTAATTAATCGATTATCCTTATCTCTGCAATGTTCTTAAAACTTCCATAGCTATGCTTACATATTTCACTATACCTTCACTACTAAACGATGCATGAGCCATATCTATTAACCAGTTGAGGACGTATTGAACAGAAACGCCTAAAATGATTACTAAAATTATTAGAGTTATTATTGGTATGCTGGCACTTAATGGTTCCTTCTCAATTTTTAGTTTAACTCTCTCTCTAGGTTTACCGAGCCATATAACGTACAATAATCTTATATATCCTAAGATGGATATCCCTGTGATAGCTATTAAGGACACAGCACCGAAGATGTTACCTGCCTTAAGCATTGCAGTGAATAATGCATACTTACTGAAGAACCCTGCTAAGGGTGGTACACCAAATAAGTGTAATACACCCACTATTAGACCTATAAGTGCTATTGGATACCTCCTCCCAATTCCAGCTAATTTATCGAGATTCCTATTACCCACCGTCATGATAAACACGCCAGCTACTAGGAAGAGTAGTGCTTCACCTATGGAGTTACTAATAACGTGATATATTGATGCTGCGACAGCCAATGACCTAGTACTTTCACTTATCGCTGACGTACCCACTGAAAGACCCATGAATATAAATCCTACATGATTTATCGCACTGTAAGCTAGCAGCTTCTTCACGTCCTTCTGGATAGCTAATAGGAAAGCAGCCACTAAGGCACTTATAAATCCTAAAATGAATAATAATGTCATTATTGCATCCCTAATATTAACAACAGCATTAACTGATAGTATTGAGTTAGGACCGAAGATTGTGTACATAAATCTAAGGACAGCATAAATACCTATGCTATCAATTACGGCGGCGAAGAGTGCCGATACAGGTGTTGGTGCTTCTGGATTGGCATCTGGTAGCCAGAAGTGGTTGGGAAATAGCGCAGCCTTAAATGTAAACGTCCATAAAGCTAAAGCGATAGCTATGGCCGACGCTAATGTTATGTTACCAAAGCTTAAACCACTAAATTGTGTGAAGTAACTAGATAAATTAGGATCCATGTTTATTAGCCATGAATTAGCTTTTAAGGTTAGATCGGCCATATTGAGCGTTCCAAAAGCACCGTAAAGAAAGACTAAAGCAAGAAAGTACATGGTTGTAGCTGTAGCACCTATTAAGCCATACCTTATAGCTGCCTCAAGAGCTTCAGGCTTAGATCTAAAGAAAGCGACCAGAGCGTAGGCAGCAACAGAAAGTACTTCTATCATTACGAAGAGATTAAATGCGTCACCAGTATATACACACCCTATAGAACCTGCAGCAAGACCTAACATGAGTACATAGTACCACTCAATTCCATCGAAATTCTCCATATACCATACACTATAGAGTGTTGTCAGAAACATTACTGATGTAATTAATACCCCGAAGATTGCGCTTATACTATCTACTTCATATACTATACCTAGTGGTGGAGGCCAGCCACCAAAGAAGTATATGATGACACCCTCTCTTAGCACTACTATTAGATTAATTATTGATAGTATTAATGCTATAGCCATTATAGCGTTAGCATATAAGTGGTAAAAGAGCCTAGATTTTATTTTTAATGTAGCTAAAGGTAAAATGAATGCGGCTATCATTAGTAGTAGTGGGAGCCCTCCTACTGTGTGTGCAATCATCTTATCACCTCAATCAAATATCTTCTTAGAGTAGTGTTCAAACACTTTAGAGATGTGCATTCTAGCTTTCTCCGGCTCAAGGGTCTTTACATCTATCCAATGAACGAAGAAGCACTTATCTTTTCTATCTATATCAACGACGACGGTTCCTGGCGTATTAGTTATAGAGTTAGCTATGAGTGTCATGGCATAATCTGACTTCACATGATAGGGTACCTTAACTATACCCGGATTTATAGGCATTTTAGGATGCAAGATTCTTTTAATTACATCAGTATGTGCTTTTACCTCATTAATAAGCATGTATCTGAAGAAGTATATTATGGCATAAACCATTCTAAAGGGGTTAAAAGCCTTGTAAGGATTACTAACTACGAATGTACCTGTCAATCCACCAATTACTACTGAAGTAATAATTGCCGTCAATAAGTCGTAAGTGGATAGTGAACCTGAAAATACTATATATGCTATAAACACAAGTAAAGCTACAGCTATTGATGAGAGGATTCTATTCATGTTTCCTACCCCTTAACTTGCTAATAACTCTTGTATCGACTGTACCGTAGGTTCTATATATTTGCATTATTATTACAGCGAGTAATATGATGACTGCCAAGCCTATGACTATAGCTGTTAGTACTAGTGCTTGAGGTAATGGGTCAACAGCTACTGAAGCAAAGACCTCTATCTTATCAGGTGTTGGCGGGAAGTCTGTAAATACTGCTGGCTTAGTCATTAATCCTGGAGGCCATCTCCTATACCCTATAAGTATAGCGAATGCGTTCGCTGTATCAGAGAGTATAGTTAATGCTATTAGCTTCTTTACTAAGTTTGGCTTAGCGAATATGCCATATAGTGATATACCCATATTAACAAAGAAGGATATAACAATTATCCCTACGAGATATGTTATGAGGAATTCATTCATATCTATCACCAGGCATTACAGATCTTATTTCACTTTCAGGAGTTAACATTATAATGAATGTTAAGGTTAAACCTGCCGCAACAGCGAAGCATTCAAAAATGTTAAATAGAAGTAAGGTACCACTGATTAAGACACCGTTAATACTTGCTGGTAAGCCTATCGGTGAGTATGCTTTTGGTTGATTTTGGAATATAAAGGCTTGACAACCTGTTATTAAGCCTAGGATAAGCACTATAATTGATGTTATTGATATACCTAAGAGTCCAAAGCTCCTTAACGTAAGCATGGTGTTTTTAGTTATTCCCTTACGTACTGAGAAATGAAGTGAGAATATGACAAGGATAAGTATCAATATGACAGCTGCTGTAGAACCTCCTTGGAATCCTCCACCAGGTGTTAAATGACCGTGAAGCGCTATTGATACTGCTGTAGCTAAGACTAATGGTAATGTAATCCTTGTTACCGTTTTAGCTATGGGTGACATACCTAAAACATCAAAGTTGCTGACTACCTCCTTAGATGCTATATAAACACCTCTATAAATGACTACGGTACCTATTATTGCTAGATAGAGAACTGCCGTCTCGAAGAAGGTATCTAAGCCTCTAAAATCCCAGATAACTGAGGTTACTACTTCAGGAGACATTACAGTCAGATTCTGCTTCCATGGGTTGAAGGCTAATCTAAGATAATTCCTAGCTAATTCCCTAATATTTAAAGGAGGCACATCATGACCCATAGCACCTAAGGCTACCGCATATGAGAGTGCTAGTATAAATATCACAACAATTACAGCTATCAATGCCTGCTCAAACTTCATGTTCCTTCACCTCAAACCTTTCACTTTTCTTTATTAATATAGTGAAAACTGCAGGATACAGACCTATAGCTACAGGTATGTAAACAAGTACTATATCAGGAGCCATAAGGAGGTAGAATATTATTGCGTAGGCTGTACTCTGTATTGCAGAGTATATTACTGCTGTAAGTAGGTCCCTCTCGCTTATGGCTAAATATGTGGCTACAGATGAAAGGATAGCGAATATAGCCATTAGAAGTAATATTAGTACCTCCATTACTCAACATTCCTCCTCTCTTTCTCTTCAAGCATGTCAACGACTTTAGGTTCTACTTTAGCAGCTTTTGATCTATGGGCTGCTCGAGCAAGTACATGCGTACCAGTGGGTGCTAGTATTAATATAAGTATAGCTGTGATTACTGATGAACCAGCCATGAACCATCTATAAGGTCCTAGAAATTCAGCACCAGCAGCTATTAAAGCAGCACCTAAAATTGGAACTACAGCACCACCTATAGTACCGACTGTTGCTGCATGTAGCCTCACAAAGAAGTTCGGAAACCTAAGCATACCTAAAGCACCCATAAGGTCACAGAATATACCTATAGCTATAAGTGTCTCTCCGATTATAATGAGTGTCCAATTTACTATTTCGTAATCTAGCATCTCAATCACCCATCTCCTTTGCTTCAAGGTATTTAGCTATATAAACATCGAGAGCGTAAATCCATAAAGATAAAACCATGGCTATAGGAACTAGAAAGGGTATTTTGAGTAAAATACCTATGATGACTAAGAAAGCAGCCAAATCAAAGCTTAAAGCATCAACGGCTAAAACCCTATCAGGTACTGTAGGCCCTTTAATCACCCTGATAACGTAGATTAGGAATGATACTACATATATAGGTATAGCGTAAGTTAAGAAGGTAGTTATGTGTTCCTCTATACGCATTTGGTATATCCCCTAATTAAAATAAGGAGGAGGATTAAAAGCTCAATGTTTATGTATAAAAAGATATTCTTAATACAGTCGCAATCAGCCTACTATAATTAATACAATATAGCATGCAGCATACAAAGTATGAGTAAGAATAGTATTATGACATTGAACATCTAGTTAATGAATCTAGGTTTAACCATTAATGTACACACTATCTTAACTTTTCTGATGTTTAAGTGCATTCTTAAGCTTCTGCCACAATTTTAACGCTAAGATTATCTGGTCTATATAACTTATAATATTTAATTTTTAGTTTACCTAATAAGTCATAGATGACTATATAATCTTATAACGTAAAGGTTAAAAACTATAGAAATTTTACGTTATTATATACTTCACTATGATGTACTGCTTCAGCACTGTAATCTTTAGTAACTTAACTTTAGATATTGAAATCACTCAGATGCAGCTTTGGTTGATCTATTATTCATTTTTATTGGATATAGATTGCTTCCCGAGTATGATTACTAACTAAAAGAGCTTGGTGTCTTTGATATTTTCTCCTAATTGACAATTAATGAATTCTGCTAAAGTTCCCTTCATACTAAACAAATAGACTTTCTGTAGATATAGAATTAGGGAAATAGCTTACTGTGGAAAGTAGCACTTCTCTCTACGGGTATTGTTCATGTTATCACTTATTACTTTCAATATATCATCTTAAATTTTAAACTTGAAAGGATCTCATTGTATCCTCTTATGCTTGTAACAATTCTTTCATAGGATTTACTTAAATTAACCTTCTGAGATTTAAGTTCAAATATTTATGTATTGATGGGATCAATTTTAATCAAAAACGTTACGAATATGTTGGAGAAGTTATTTAATGTATACTATAGCATCGATTTCCAAATCAACGTTTTTAGGTAGGTTAGAAACCTCAACAACTGATCTAGCTGGTGGTTCTTCCTTAAAGTACTCTTTATATATTTCATTAAATTCTCGGAATTTATTCATGTCTTTCAGGTAAACTGTTACCTTAACTACATCTTTCATGGAAGCTCCTGAAGCCTCAACTATAGCTTTAATATTCTCTAAGACCCTCCTTACTTGAGTCTTAAAGTCTCCCTTAATGACTTCACCAGTTTCTGGATCTATGGGTATCTGACCTGATAC
>CAZAMI010000028.1:0-12739 GCA_964486465.1 uncultured Desulfurococcaceae archaeon
CTAGCTTATCAGAATCAACTATATGTATCTCACCAACACCTGCAGCTACTAAGTAATAAAGCACTGCTGAACCTAAACCTCCAGCACCTACAACTAAGACCTTAGCTCTCTTCAATTTCAACTGAGCCTCAACACCTAGGAATAGTAATTGCCTCCTATACCTCTCAAGTTCCTCATTACTTAGACCAACACTATTAACCAATGCTGAACACCTACTCTAAATCTTTGTTAAGGAGTGTATTATATATCTCCACAGGAGCTATATGAGGGTTAAGGTGATATTCCTTCATAGAGCTGCTGAGATAGTGCCTAGGGATATGAGGGTAATCGATGTGGAACTAAGGGAGGGTGCTACCTTAGCTGACTTAATAGCATTCATAGGGAGTAATGTCAGTAAGAAGTTAGCATTAGGAGTTATCGAGAGGGGATTAACAGTAAACTTATTAGTTAATGATGTACCAGTAACGAACTTAGAGTATAGGCTGAGTAAAGGTGATGTAGTTAGGTTCGTAACTCCTGCTTCGGGGGGTTAATTTCATGTATTAACTTAATACCTCTAATGCTAAAGAACTTCTCTAAAGCTAATACTTCATGCTTACTTAACTCACGATTAAAGATTATCTTGATGGTCATACCCTTATTTATGGAACCTAGCTCACCATTAAAGAAGTAGTTTAGTGATAGGTCCTTACTTAGCAACATGTCACTTAATTCCCTACATAGTACTTCGGCAAGAACGTGAGTTCTTAAACCTTTAATTATCAATTCCCTACAATTACGGCGTAATATAGCTACTACATTCAATGTCCTCACCTAATGAGTGCATTCATTATTAACTATCGAGTACCAACTTACCCGACTTTTTAAGAATTAAGTACACCTTCTCAGGTGTTATTGGTAATTCATTAATCTTTACTCCGAGAGCATGGCTTACAGCATTAGCTATTGCGGCTGCAATGCCTACTAGTGATGGCTCGCCTAGACCCTTAGCTCCGAAGGGCCCTTTCTTATACCTAGATTCAACCCAATCGTAAATTATTTCAGGTGTATCAGCTGCTGTAGGTATGTAGTAAGTAGATAAGTTAGCATTCACCACCCTACCTTCAATATCGTGTATTAGCTCCTCCATTAATGCGTAACCGAGACCTTGAATAGCGCCACTCTCTGCTTGATGCTCAACACCCTCCCTATTAATCACCTTACCAACATCGTATACGGTGTAAATCCTGTTAACAGTAACTTCGCCCGTCTCGACATCAACAGTAACTTCAGCAATTACAGCTCCAAACGTGTATGTAATATATGGTGCACCTTGACCTGTATCCTCATCCCATGCAGCTAAGGGAGCTCTATAATAGCCATACTCCTGTAGGGGGACACCAAGCCAGTTTGCTTCCTCAATAATATCTCTCCATGATACCTTCCTTGAAGGGTTACTCCTACAAAAGACATCAGGTACTTTAATCTCTACATCACTTAGTGCGCAGCCCAAGATGCGTGAAGCTACTTCGTTAAGTCTTTGCCTTAATTTATAGGCAGCATTAACGGTTGCTGCACCACCCATAACTGTAGTCCTGGAAGCTACTGTAGGTCCTGAATTAGGTACAGCTGAAGTATCTACTCTCTCAATGATGAAGTACTTAGGAGGTACACCAAGTATTTCTGAAGCTATGAGTACTAATCCCCATAAAGCACCTTGACCGAAGTCAGTGAGTCCTGTCCTGAACGTTACTGATCCATCACTATTAATTATTAATGATACTGATGAGTAGTCAGCACCCTCAACACCTATGGAATTACCATGCCATAAGACAGCTACACCAATACCCTTTCTCAGTAACCCCTTAGACTCAGCTGAGTACTTCCTCCTCTTCACATACCAATTACTTAAGTTAACAGCTCTTCTTAATGCCTCCTCAAGACCTACACCAAGATCCCTACTCATTAATTGGCCATGAACAGTTTCATCACCTTCCCTTAATATGTTCTTAAACCTTAAATCCACGGGATCCATACCTAGCTCCTCAGCTAGTAAGTCCATCTGTCTTTCAACTGCGAAATGTACTTGGGGATTACCAAAGCCCCTGAACGCTCCAGCATAGACATTATTTGTATATACAGCAACAGTATCTACTTTAGCGTTAGGTACTCTGTAAGGACCTACTGAATGTACGGTTGCTCTCCAAGCTACGAACGGACCTAATGATGCATAAGCACCAGTATCTAATACTATTCTAGCTTCAACAGCTACGAGGGTACCATCCTTCTTAGCGCCATGTCTATATAGAGCTATCATCGGATGCCTCTTACTATGGCTGATGAAGGATTCCTCCCTCGTATAGATGATGATGGCTGGCCTACCAGTAAGGTAAGCAGCTAATGCAGCCTTAGCACCAATAACGTTACCTACATCCTCCTTACCGCCAAAGCCCCCACCCATTAGTGGAGCTATAACCCTAACTAAGCCTTGAGGTAGACCAAGAACCCTAGCAATAGCTCTTCTAGCTTCAAAAGGGCATTGAGTAGTCACTATTACCGTAACTCCACCATCACTCTCAGGTACGGCTAAAGCTGCTTCAGGCTCTAAGTATGCATGCTCCTGGAATTGAGTTTTATACTCACCCTCAACAACTACGTCAGCCTCCCTAAACCCTCTATCAACATCCCCCCTCCTAATCCTATACCTAGCGACAACATCACTACCCCTCTCATCATGTATTAATACATGCTTCCTCTCACTCAAAGTTTCTAGATCTATGACATCTAAGGGGTTGGTTACTACTGGTAACTTCTCATACTCAACGTGGATCCTCTCAGCGGCTTCTCTAGCTATGTAGTAATCCCTAGCAACTACTAGTGCTAATACATCACCTACGTATCTAACCTTACGGTCAGCAATTAGTGGTTGATCAGGGATTACGTAACCAACATCGTTAATTCCAGGTATGTCCCTTGCTATTATTACCTTAATAACTCCAGGATAATTGAGTATCTCACCTACATCTAGCTTCTTAATTAATGCGTGAGCGTACTTAGTCCTAACGCTGTAAACGTATAAAACATCCCTATACCTACTCACGAAATCAGCTGTGAATATTGGTGCTCTACCAGCAACCTTACCTACTGCATCCCAGCGTAGCAACTTCTTACCTACATACACGAAGCTCCTATACCTCGAGAATACCTCTTCAACTATACGTATGTGTTCAGGTACCTGACTCAAGTAATCACCTCCTTAATATCGAAGTATATCTTACCTTCACGAATATATTTAGAAGCTATCTTCACAGCTTTAATAAACCTTAAATAACTACCACACCTACAGTAGTGACCACTGAGTACTTCCTTAATCTCGTCATCTGAGGGGTTAGGGTTCTTATCAAGTAACCACTTAATAGCTAAAGCAACACCAGGTATGCAGAAGCCGCATTGAACAGCATGTATGTCGAGGAGAGCTTTCTGGACTGCATGGATCTTACCCTCAGGAGCTAAACCAGCTACAGTCGTGATTTCACTACCATCAGCTCTAACAGCTAAGACTAAACACGAAGGTACTAGCTCTCCATTCATTAAGACAACACATGAACCACACTCACCACGACCACAACCCTCCCTAACACTTACAATACCTAACTTATACCTAAGAACGTCAATCAACCTCTCATAAGGTTTAACATAGACTTCGTAATTCTTACCGTCAACTCTCAATCTAATCTTCACTAACGGATACTCATCATCACTCATACTTAACCCCCGTAAGTACTTTCTTCAATCCTCTCCTTAACCTTGAGTAATGATCTCTTAAGCAATACGCCTGATAAATGTAGTCTATAATCTGAAGTAGCTCTATAGTCACTTATCCTGATCATCTCCTTAGGTAGGATATCCCTAATAGCTTTATTTAAGACTTCATTACTTATGGTCTTACCCTTAAGAAATTCCTCAACAAGCCTAGCCCTACCCGGGTAGGGCTTACTCACACTATCAAAGGCTATCGCTACATCCCTAATGACTCCAACATCTATGAACGCATAAGTGGCAACAACTACATACCCCATTATGTGTGCCTTCCTCCTATCAAATTTCATTAATGATGTTGACGACCTAATCGGTTTCTCCTTAAACCGAACCTCAACTATTAACTCATTAGGTTCCTTTCTAAGTACCCTCTTACCGATGTAGAGACCTTCTAAGGGTATCCATCTATCACTATTAACGCTCATAAGCCTTACCTCAGCATTGAGTGTTAGTAAGAGTATAGCTACATCAGATAGTGGGTGAGCTGTAGCTATATTACCACCAACAGTAGCTAAGTTCCTAATGTATGGTGTTGCAAAGTAGTGAGTAAGATCTGAGAAGCCTAGATATCTCTTATCAATAGCGAGGAAGGAATTCCCTAACTCACTAATAGTGGTTAAGGCTCCAATCCTTATGAAGCCGTCTTCCCTTTTAACATAAGTTAACTCCCTCCTTAGAGGCCATAAATCAATCAGTTCCTTAAACTTAACAACACCTTCCCTCATTAAGACTAAGATATCAGTACCACCAGCTATAGGTAAGACTTCAGGTGCTTTCTTATCGAGTAGTTCTAAAGCGTCATCTAAGCTTTTAGGTCTATATACATTGAATCTAAAGATAAGTACCACCTACTGATAATCACAACATTAAGTAATAAGTTCCAACTACATCCTCAGCTAAACTCCAAGCTTATCTATCACATTACTAACTATGCTTAAGTGTTTAGGCTCTACATTATTAATGTATGATAGAGCTTCAGCTGCTATAGATATGGCTATCTCTTCAGGCTTATCGGAACCTAAATCAATACCTATAGGTGCGCGTAGTTTAGATTTAATCACTTCCTTAGGTATGCCCTCAGATACTAACTTCTCTATGAATTCAGTAACCTTCCTCCTACTACCTAGTAAACCTATGAAGTTAGCTTTAGATTCCATAAGCTCCTTAACCATTCTATAATCTGTTTCTACCTCACCATGAAGTACTAGAACTATATCACCCTCCCTAATGATGCTTTTCAACTTGCTAGCTATCTCATCAACACTACCAGTGATCCTGACGTCAGCATGAGGTATGTAGTCCTCACTAACTAATTCAGGCTTAGGGTCTGCTATAACTACTCTAAACTTCAAGAATCTAAATATCTCAGTAACGGGTTTACCAACACGTCCAGTACCGAATATGATTACCCTCTTCGAAGGTCTAAGAACATCTATATAGACCGTCAATATCCCACCACATATGAGCCCCGTAT
Source organism: uncultured Desulfurococcaceae archaeon (assembly GCA_964486465.1). GTDB lineage: Archaea > Thermoproteota > Thermoprotei_A > Sulfolobales > NBVN01 > CAZAMI01. The sequence continues at coordinate 5,273 of CAZAMI010000028.1, forward strand.
CAACTGCCCCACTAACCTGCCTTCCAGTAAATGAGTACTTAATCATTCTAGGCCTACCCTCCCTTATAGCCTTAATAGCTTCATTAACTACGTGTCTCTCAAAAGACCCTCCACCAAGGGTTCCGTAAGTATTACCATCCTCATCAATAAGCATTTTAGAACCCACATCCCTAGGTCCCGAACCCTCCTTACTAACAACTATAGCTAGCGCAACGCTCTTACCTTCATTAATAAGTCTTAAAGCCTGATTGAGTAGTTCCTCATCACTTAAACTAGAAATTCCTTTTCCTCCTCCCATGTAGGCACCATTGATTATTAATGAAACACTAGTAATAAGTATTAAGACTTATGTCTAGAAGTGAGTTATGGTTTACTCGTAAGCTCTATATTTTAAGTAGGTATGATATTCTATGGTGTGGTTGGTGATCGCGACAGCTATACTCTTAGCTGCAGGTTACTCAACTCGTTTTCCAGGGAATAAGATGGTATATAAACTTAAGGTGAGGGGTAAGGAACTCACATTGATTGAGTATATCGTTAATAAGTTTAGTGAAGTCTTTGATGACGTGGTAGTGGTTATAGGCCATGATAAGGATAAGGTCATTAATGCATTAGGTGATAAGGTTAAGGTTGTGTATAACCCCAGGTACGACATCGGTATGTCGGAATCCGTTAAGGTTGGTGTTAAAGCAGTCATAAGATATTCAGATATAGTAGCTATTCACCCAGCAGACGTTATATTCATACTTAAGGAAACCCTAAGGACATTAGTTTCTAAAGCTAAGGGAATGCTTAAAGAGGGTAAGTCATTCATTCTAATACCTAAATATGGTGTTAAGGGAGGACACCCACTACTCATAAGTAATGACTTAGCGAAGTATGTGTTAGAGATTAAAGAGGAGGAGAGAGGTCTTAAGGGGTTCTTGAAGAAGTACCACCAATACATAACATATTTAGGAGTAAGTGATGTTGGAGTTTTAGTTGACATAGATACACTTGAGGACTTAAAGAGTAATATAGATTTATTATTGCGTGAGACTTGATATTCTTAATACTTGTTTAAATAATTATTATTGGTAAAGTTAATATTCCATACGTCAGAGAAGTTTCCGGGGCTCATACGATTGTGTTTAGGAAGGATGTAATTGAGATAAGATTCCATGGTCGTGGTGGTCAAGGCGCTGTTACTGCTGCTAACATCTTAGTTACTGTAGCTTACAAGAATGGTTTATGGGCGCAAGCATTCCCGTTCTTTGGCGCTGAGAGGAGAGGAGCTCCAGTAATGGCTTTCGCTAGGATAGGTAAGCAACGCATTAGGAGGAGATCGATGATTAGAGAGCCGGACATTGTTGTAGTACTAGATGATAGGTTACCGAAGGTTGTTAACGTACTTAGTGGGTTAAGGGATGGAGGTTACGTATTAATAAATACGGGTAGTATTGATGAGGCTAAGGAACTATCTGGTGGTGGTAAGTATATGGTTTATGCTGTTAATGCAACTAGGATAGCTCTTGACTTAAACCTCGTACTAGCTGGTTGGCCCTTAGTGAATACTGCAATACTAGGTGCTCTAGCTAAGATCTTAGAATTCCCGCTAAGAAGTGTTGAGGAGGCAATAATTGAGTACTTAGGTGAGGAGAGAGGTAAGATTAACGTTTTAGCTGCGAGAAGAGCTTATGAGGAGGTGAAGCTCATTGAGTGAGTACGTTAAGTACTTACCTTTAGCTAAGCCGAAGATTGGTGTTGCAGGTAAGACCGGTAGTTGGAGGACTGAAAGACCTGTCTATGATCCGAGTAAATGCATTAAGTGTGATCTCTGCTGGCTCTACTGTCCTGAGGGCACCATAGATGTTGGTGTTAGTGAGAATGTGTATGTGAGGATAGACTATGACTACTGTAAAGGTTGTGGTGTATGTGCTAATGTATGCCCCACAAAAGCTATAAGAATGGTTCCTGAGAGGTGATGGGTTGTGGTTGTTAAATCATTAACTGGAAACTATGCAGTTGCATGGGCTGTTAAACTAGCTAAGGTTAAGGTCATTGCCGCATACCCCATAACACCGCAAACAACGATAGTTGAGAGACTCTCTGAGTTCGTAGAGAGAGGGTTATTAGATGCTAAAATGATTAGAGTTGATTCAGAATTCTCAGCTCTAGCAGCTACTTGGGGAGCTGCAGCAGGTGGTGTTAGAGCGTTTACTGCTACCTCATCTCATGGACTCCTATACATGCATGAGGTAGTATGGTGGGTTGCTGGTTCTAGGATACCGTTAGTCATGGCTATAGTAACGAGGACTATAGGTCCTCCATGGAATATATGGACAGATCACTCTGACATCATGGATCAGAGAGATACTGGTTGGATAATAATGATGGCTGAGCACAATCAGGAGGTCCTAGACTCAGTTATTCAGCTATACAGGATAACTGAAGATCCTAGAGTGTACCTACCGGGAATGATAGGTCTTGATGCCTTCATACTATCACACACTACTGAACCAGTCGATATACCACCTCAGGAACTAGTTGATTCATACCTACCACCACGTAAGCAACCCTACATAATGACGATTAAGGAACCACTAATTATGGGTAACATACCATCAGATCTTAAGTGGAACATGAAGATGAGGTGGGATGTACATGCATCATTAATTAGGGCTAAGGAGGTTATTGAGGAGGCTGATAGGGAGTGGTATAAGCTTACTGGGAGGAGTTATGGAGGATTGATTGAGTGTTATAAATGTGATGACGCTAAGATATACATTATAGGTATGGGAGCTTGGGTTGGTGATATGAGGGATGCTGTTGATAGGTTAAGGGATGAGGGCTACGATGTTGGATTAATAAAGGTGAGGTTTATTAGGCCATTCCCGGATGATAAAATAGCTTCAGTAGTTAAGAATGCGAAGTTATGTATAGTATTCGATAGATCCATATCAGCAGGCTCAGCAGGTCCGCTATTCCTTGATGTTACGTCACACATCCATAGATACGGTATCAATGTACCAGTAGTTAACGTGTTAGCGGGTTTAACAGGTCTTGATGTAACATCTACCGAGATATCCTACGTGGTTAAGAAGATCTATGATAGCTTTGAGAAGGGTGAGTTAAGGAATAATATTGTTTGGTACTTTGGAGGTGATGAGTTATGGTGGTAGCGATTAAGACCCTACCTAAGGAGAGGTACTTCCTACCGGGTAGTGCTGCTTGTCAAGGCTGTCCTGAAGCTATGGGACTTAGATACGTCGGTATGGCTCTAGGTAAGAAAGCCATAATAGTAGTACCTGCTGGGTGCACATCAGTAATTCAGGGATTAGCACCTGGTTGTGCCGTCAACCTACCAGTACTTAACGTACCCTTCGCATCAGCTGATGCCGTAGCTTCAGGTTTAGCAGCAGCTAAGGAGATTGTAGGTGAGGATGCAGTAGTCATTGTATGGGCTGGTGATGGAGCTACAGCTGACATAGGTTTTGGGCCACTATCAGGTACTGCTGAGAGGAATGATAACGTAATACACATATGTGTAGATAATGAAGCATACATGAATACAGGTATTCAGAGGTCATCACTAACACCTTATGGTGCCTGGACAACGACTACATGGACGGGTAAGAAAGAGGCTAAGAAGGAATTACCGTTAATAATGATAGCTCATAAGGTACCATACGTAGCTACAGCAAGTATTGGCTACCCAACAGACTTCATACAGAAGTTAAGGAAGGCTGCAAGCATTAAGGGGTTCAAGTATATACACCTACACGCACCATGCCCTACAGGCTGGCGTTTCGACCCCTCAAAGACTGCTGAGATAGCCAGACTAGCCGTTGAGACCGGTATGTGGATCCTATTTGAAGCTGAGAAAGGTAAGGTGAGGATAAGTCCCTTCAGTAAGCCATACGCTGATAAGAGTAAGAGAAAGCCTATAGAGCAGTACTTAAAGCTTCAGGGTAGATTTAGAGGTATAACTAAGGAGGACATAAAGATAATTGAGAGAATGGTTGATGAAGCTTGGGAAATACTGTTAAAGCTAACCTGATGGAGCTAATAACACACCCCTAAACACATAGTTAAGTATTAGAGTAAGTACTGAGGCAGCAATAGCTATTATAATTATAGCCATAGGCGATATCCTAACCCTAGCTTCAACATCCTCAAAGAACCTAACAAGTCCAGCAGCAGTTAACGGTCCTCCAGTCCTACGTCTCCTCCTAGAGGACATTATACCACCAACTAAACATCTCCTTAAACACTATATAAAGACTATCCTAACTACTTAACTAGGTGCTCCTATGGAGGTAACGATAAAGTATGCTCAAGAACTAATGAGGAAATACTATTTTGAGAGGGACTCCAAGAGAGGTCTATACGCAACATTCACATGGCTCGTCGAGGAGATGGGTGAACTAGCTGAAGCAATACTTAGTGGTAAGAAGGAAAACGTCATGGAGGAAGTAGCTGATGTATTAGCTTGGCTACTATCACTAGCTAACATTTTAGGGATAGATGTTGAGGAAGCTTTCAAGAAGAAATACATGAGTCCCCACCCACCACTGTAGACTCATTCTCTGAATAGAGACTGGTGGGGCCAATCTCCCACTCCACGCGAAGTATTGGGGTCTTACACCATCAACTCCATAAACGTATTATTACCGCAGAGCATGAAGAAATCAGAGCATATCACTACTCAAAGACACCCCCACCCCATAACTTCCTCTGGACACATAGAGCCAGACCAAGCTACAGTACCACACACTCATAACTACTCAATAACAGTACGTATACCACGCCATAATATACAAACACTCAGTATAGAGGTAAGACCTTGAGAAACTTCTTAAAAACTTTACTAATTAAGAATCAATGTATGTATTAAGGATAAATAAATTAATATTAATTTAAGAAATATTCATAATTCATAGTTATAGTTAATTAATCTTTATCTTTTTAAATAAATACTTTAATCTTTATTTAAAATATCTTTATACAAACCACTATACATATATCTTCTATATCTCCACTGGAAGTGAAGGGGTGGGGGCGTTATTTTTCCATGGATAGGTTATCATTAAATTTAGAGCTACGTAACCTCTATTTCATCTAGATTTATTTAAGCCATGGTTCTGTAGGCCTTATTATAGTACATTTCTTCTCTCTACCGTATCTCCTTTTAGGCTTCACGAGGTGTTTTATGGTTGAGTCCTTAGGTACGTACTCACCTCTTAACTTCTCTCTACTAATTCTTATTATCTCGTACTCAGCACTTCTTAATCTAAGACCACACTTTACGCACTTCCAGCCTTTATTCCTTCCCGCAGACTTTAGTCTAGCACCACATCTAGGACATCTAGGATTTCTCCTTATGATTCTATCTACGGCTTCAAGAATGCTTAATTTCTCTACGTGTAGTACTGTACCATAGCCTTCCCAAAACTTGAATAAGCCACATATTCTAACCATATCATTAAGTATTAACTCCCTAGCTACTCTAGTAAGGGATGTCTCCTTAAAGACTACTGCATGTACTCCTACATCACCATTCTCACTACACACCTTAAGTAGGACGTCACCACCCTTAATAGTTCTTGGTTCACTACATACTCTACCGGTTATGCAGCCCGCCTGATAGGGTCTTACATAGTGTATGTCACGTTCCACATGATGTGAGTCAGTACCTTGATTCGTCCTGAATATAACCCAACCCTCATAAGGTTCGCAAATCTTTACGAGATTAAGAGCTTCAACTAACTTCTCAGGTGATTCACCCCTAATACCAAGTAATACTGGATCCGGCCCGTGGGGTGTGACTAAGATCTTACCTACATCATAGTCATAATTACCGAACACCCAATCACGAAGTTCACTATCCATTAACTTAATACTTTCTTCATCAACACACCTACCCACACTACTGGTTCTAACTCTATAAACAAGTAATTCATAAGTACAATCACTACTCAATAGCCAGCCAATAGCTGCTAAAGCACCTATAACACCTCTCCTTAAACCAAGCGGTAATAACACATTAACTCCTATTTCACGAATTAACTCCTCAACATAATCCAATGGCACATAATCAGTTAATGCCTTAACATAGAGTTCCCTAAGTTCGCTAGGTACATCACCGATAACTATGGCTAAACCTGCATTAGCCTCGCTAAGTTCCTTCATAGAGTACTCTTTAAGGTAATTATTTACTTCATTAATTACATCCTTAACTAAGTTATCAATTAAGCTCTCATCGATATTAAACCTAAGAGCTATAGCACCATTACCTCTCGTTTTGTATGGTATTGATGGATTAAGTCTCACAAGGTTTGGGTAGTCAATAAATTCTACGTTGTAATTCCTAATTATGGATTTGATTAATTTGTAAGCAAAATGTGTTGTACAACCACCTAATGGGCTATCAATGTTGTCTATTCCTAAATGAATACTAACTTTATGCATACCTTTAAGTAAAATAATCTACTTCTGCTTTACTATCTTCTTACCCTCAACAACGACCATCGTTAACGTCGATCTAACCTTAGATAGCTTCCTTATCCTGTTAGATATGATCTCCTTTAGGGCTTCAGTACTTGGTGCTTGAACCTTAGCTACTATGTCGTAGACCCCATAAACTATGAATGCCTCAGTAACTCCCTCAATATCACCTAACTTCTCAAGTACCTCCTCCTCAGCACCTATGTCTGTGTTTATTAACACTATGGCTTCAGGCATTGTACACACCAATACATATACCTTCAACTTATTAATAAGTTTTAACTCGTAACAGATTCCTAAGTTGGCTTAATCATTATAAGTAACGGAGTTAGTTACTTATTGGCTATGCTTAAAGTTAAGCTCTATGTATTGAGGATTGAGGGTGATGATCCTAGGAAGTCAACAGCTCTTAAGTTGGTTAGGTTGGGGTTAGCTAGGAGGATAGGGTTTAATGGTGTACCTTCCAAGGCCGTTGTTTTAGATCCCTTCTCGAACTATGTACTATCACCTCTTGATAAATCTTACATAGAGAGTTATGGTTTAGTAGTCATTGATACTTCATGGAATAAGCCTATCCATGAACTTAGAGCGGTATTTAATAGGGTTAGGGGTGTTCATAGGGTTTTACCATTACTCTTCGCTGGTAATCCAGTCAATTATGCTGTACCCACTAAGTTGAGTAGTGTTGAAGCTCTAGCTGCAGCACTCTATATTACAGGGTTTAAGGATGAGGCTAAATTACTACTTAACAAGTTTAAGTGGGGTCATACATTCCTTGAGTTAAATAGAGAGTTATTAGAGAGTTACTCCAGTGCTAGTAGTGTTAGTGAGGTACTTAAGACTCAGGATGAGGTATTAAGAAAGATTAGGGGTTAAGCCGGGCCCGGTGCCAGCTATAGCCCGCCTTCTGTACTACGGCGGCATTAGGCTATGCGGCCTACCCGCACCTCGTGCGGCCCTCATCGGTGCTGCTCGGCCTTG
>CAZAMI010000029.1:0-12685 GCA_964486465.1 uncultured Desulfurococcaceae archaeon
TGAGGCCATTCATACATGTGCCCTGGTTCGAGGTATTGAAGAGCCTATGTTTATGGCAACCATAGCTAGTAGAGGAGTATTTAAAGATAATGAAGAATTAAGACTTAATACGATAAAGATACTTAAGGAATTACCTATTCGAAGTGGGAATGAAGGGATTAAGAATTACTTATTTAACCGTTTCAATAACTTATAAATAGGTGCTAAAATTGAGGTACATTACAATAGTTTTTACGATATTGATATTTGTCATGGTGCTATCAATGTACATAGTTCATGCTGAAACAACTACTACTCCACTTAGTGGGGTAAGTGTTGAAGACATAATAAGCGAGGCGCTAAAGAACCCGAAAATACTCATTGCTTTAATCATACAGTTCGCTTTAGGTTTAGGATTAGGTTATGTATCGGTTAAGGCATTAAAGTACATTCTAGCATTCATCGGTATTTTGGTGCTAGGTTCAGTACTATCTGTTTGGAGCCTTGGGGGTAGTGTTGAAGACTTCATAGCTAACTTGGGAGTGCAAGCACAACAGCTATTACCAGTGATAAAGAATTTCTTAACAACCTTAGGATTACTTACAGTGGGGCCTGTATCGATAGGGTTCATAATAGGAATCTTATTAGCTCTTGTGAAAAAGTGATCAGACTCGCCTTTAAACATGAATCTCCTAAGCCTAAGCTTGTGATTTCATTTTTAACCTATCTATTGCAGATCCTGCAGCTACGAGTACTAATATCCAACCAACGAAGTCAACTATAGTTATAATTATACCTATGATGAATAATATACCTGCCACCAGAAATAATGACTCAGCAACTCTATCCCTTAACTTAAACATACCTATAGCTAACCCTATCTTACCTAGTAGTAACAATATAAATGACACCAGTATTAATACCGTACCTAAGAATAACCCTATAAAGCTCCTTCCAACAGCCCCTAATACTATGACAATTAACGATAGTATAAATAGTATTAAGCCCAGCAAATAACCTATTTTTAATAACTTATAAGGTGTATTAAAGGCTGATTCATCATATTTGCTTAAATCACCAAATGATGGTATTAAATAAGCAAATAAGGCTATTAGTGATAATATGCCGCCAATTATTGATAGGATGAGTAGAGTAAACGCTACACCTACAGCTGCGAATGCTATGGTGGAAACTTTAGTGATTGCCACCATCCCTGTTATATGAGTATGTGTCGGCGAGGTATATGTTAATGAAGTAAAAGGTAATAAGGATATCAGGCCTATACCAGTTAGCAGTGAGCTTACTATGTATAGCATTGAGGCTGTCCTTAACTTACTCAATCCAGTCTCAAGAAATGAGAGCCTCTCATCACCTTCCTGCATAGAGACGTACCTAAGTTTTGATAAAACATAGAGTTATTAAGTATTATCCTTATACTCAATATGCTATTAAAGCATCACAGGGAATGTTTATTTTAACTTAAGTATTAACTCAATAGCATCATGACTTAATTTCTTGGGCGGCCATTCTTCACTTAAAGGGATATTTACTTCCAAGTCGGGTTTAAAGAACTTAAGAAATCTCCTGCTATCTAACTCTATAAGTGATTTTACTGTTGAGAGATATGACCTTAACTTACTACCTGAGAATATTAATGCCTTACCTGGTGCCACTATAGCTAATGCATTAATAAACGCTGATAGAGCAGCAGTAGGTATTAATGCATTACTAAATGACTCAATTAAAATAACATCGCTTAATGAAGCGATCTTACTAAAGGATGAAATAAGTATGTTATCAACCTCTTTACTCATTAAGTAATTTAGAAGCCATAACTTACTAACTCTTGACGCATGTCCTAGCGCCCTTACTGACTCTAGTACCTGGTTCCTTAGGTATTCATTAAGGTAATTAAGTGTGTCATGTATTATAAAGTACCTTCTGATACCATGAGATATTCTAACGAGAACTGCCTGTGAAATTGCGTCCTCCAATACCTTTAAGTATTCATCAATAGATGAATACTTACTTATATCGGGTACTGCAGTAAGGATATCTATAGGATTCTGAACATCTGGATCTTTTATCAAACCTAGCTTCATGTAATTAAGTACATCCTCACCAACTAATACGCCAAGTCTTAATGACTCCATAAATGATTTAAACTGATACCAAACACTATGCGCTGAGACAGGTTTATATACAGAAACAGATAAACCCACGGATTTTAACCCCCTAGCTAATGATGCTGTGAAATAAGTCTTACCTGAGTTATATGGTAATAAACCTGATACTAAAATACTCATTACCACTACATACACCCCCTAGTGAGAACTATGTCAGCGGTAATAACCAGTTAGTACCACCAAGATAGATTCAAATATTATAATTTAACGTTTTGATGCTAAGGAATATAGGGTATCATCGCGAGTAAGGTAGGGTGTGGGCACTGACTTCCAAATTTAAGGAAGTAGATGAAATTGATCTAAAGATACTGAAGATACTCAGAGAAAATTCTAGAATCTCATTTACGAAGTTAGCTAAGGTTTTAGGTATTAGTGAGTCCTCCGTAAGAAAAAGAGTAAATAGATTAATAAGGTTAGGAATCATAAGAAAGTTCACTATAGAATATCGCCTAGATAATGAAATAAAAGCAGCAATCCTTGTAAGGACTTCACCTTCAGAACCTGTATTTAAAATTTCTAACATTATACTCAATATGAAATGCGTTGATAAGGTATATGAAGTTACAGGAGATAACGATATATTAGTTATGGTTAAAGGCTTAAGTATAGATGACATTAATAAATGTATTGATGAAATTAGAGCTATAGAAGGCGTCACATCAACCAATACTATGATAATTCTTAGAACATGGTCCAAATAAACTAGTTACATAATTTGCTAAGGTGTCTCTAAGATATTAATGCCGTAGCGGGTTTTATATAATTGTGTATGTTTGTATATATTTTCCGTGGCATTATGCTTATATTTTTGTTTAACTTATTGTTTACATGAATGTGCCGTCGCTAGGGTTCGGCGGTGAACGCCCCCGCAATGAAGGATGAAACCAGACTGAAAGGGGAGGAACAAGGATGAACCGATGATCACCAATATAAAAACACATAAAGAGGTGAACCCTTACCCCATTCAGTAGGATATAGCCTCTCCTCCTGCCCTTCCTATATATTAAGCCTTTTTCCTTCAATCTTAAAGTTAAGTTTTTAATACCTTTAACCCTCCTTCCTAACACCATAGTTAGATCTTCGTATCTTATACCTGGATTCTTAACTGCAAATTCTAGTATGCTTCTTTCTAAACTAGTTAGAGGGTGTTGTAATACTGCTAATACTTCTTTAGGAATCATTACCTCGCAAGCTTTATCCTTACCAGCAATATAGTATAGGTAAACTAACGCCGTCTTACCTGAAAGCATAAGTGAGATTAATGTAAATATGTGGATATAGTTATTGGTACCAATTAACATTAAGATGTAGCTAGCCTCCTTATTAAATACCTTCTTAAGAAGTATTGAAACCGCTTCGATGATATTTAAGGATAAGGTAATGGTTTTAGGTTTCATTCCGGTAGTATTAATTATATTATTCTTTAACATTTTAATTAAGTCATGATCTTCGCGAATTATATGTTCATGAACAATTATGACATCACTTACATTATTAACCGGAAATTGTATGGGTAGCTTTAAACTTAGTGATTTTTGAATATATGGAGTACATCCTCCAAAAGCTATCACGAGAATACTCAAAGCTATCCAGTAAAGTTAATTAGATTTACCTCTTATAAATCAATATCGACTCAGTAATTCTCATATTTTCATAATATTCGTAACATAAATATGCAACTGTTCGAGGCCCAAGACATATATTCAATTTTAATGTAAGAACTCTAAGGGTGTAAACGCTGAGTAAGATGAGGTTGAAAGTTTTAATAACTATACTAGCACTTATACTCATTACCGCCTTCATGATATCACACTATAGTGCCTTAGTTACTAGCTTAACCAGTCTATCCTCTAAAGTTAAGAGTAGACCATCAATATCAAACAGAGTAGTAAGTATTACAATAAATGGATCCATCTATTTCGCTAGACGTATCTCACCTAATGAGTACTTGAGTGAAGGTTTAATGTTTAATGATGTAACCTTCATTCCTTTACCTGTGAGAACTACAGGGCGTCGAGGTGCCTGGTTTTTAGTACTGTATCCTGACGGAGCTTCTGAAGTGATTCAAATATATTACGCATGTACGGGGACACTAAAGCATCCTAAGGAGTACATGGTACTAGGCAATCACAAATGCCCTAGAGCAGGTATTATGTATCATAATGGAGATTTTTACTTGCTCGTGAGTAAGGATTGCGTGAATATTGCAAAAAAGATTGTAATTGAGTATGTTAAGAATTGGATTATTATGTTAATAGCACCCTCAAATATATCGTTAAGTAATCCAAGATTGCTTTACAAACTTATATATGTGGGTGAAACGTTTTCAGCAGCTTCTTCATGGCTCCCACACACATGGTGTGAAGTATTAGTTAAGGATCCTGTAGATCATGAGGTGTACCTCCTAGAAAGGGGACTCTGTCCCTGGATAAGAGTCAACAATACATACATAATGCCCGGATATACCTACAGTTACTGGATAAACCTTGCGGGTATAGCTAAGATTCCAGGTAACTACCATATAGAAGCACATGTATCATGTACATTTAAAGTAATAAATTATGTAAGGGCTGCGACCAAAACCATACACATTAGCGTCACCTTATCTATGGATTTAAACCTTAAGTAAAGTTGTTGTTGTTTTAAGAGTTTAAAGTTGGTTTCACACAATATGATTGTGGTCACATATGAAGGTTTCAGAGCTTGATATATATGTACTAGCAGAAGATTATGCAGGCTTCAATTCAGTAGGACTACTCGCACAACATGGTCTCTCAATACTTATCAAGGTAACAACTTCCAATGAGAGAAGCCGCTACATACTTTTCGATGTAGGTCAAGTAGGTGACGCTATAATAAGGAATTCTGAGATATTGAAGTTAAATCTTAGAGATGTGAGTACGGTAGTATTCTCTCATAGCCATTACGACCATACAGGAGGTATGCCTGAGATAGTTAAGTACATGGGGAGGAGAGTATTTCTAGTAGCTCATCCAGATATAACTAAGCCAGTTATTCATGTAGGTAAAGAGTCTGTTAGGCTAAACATAGGATTACCATACAGCATTAATGAACTCAAAAACGTGGTCCCAATACTAACCAGGGATCCATTAGAAATAGCTCCAGGCATATATTATTTAGGTGAAATAGAAAGAGATGAAAGCTTTGTACCTAAGTTTGAGGGACTATACACAGTAATTGACGGTAAACTAGTCAGAAACACCGTTAGGGACGACACGGGTATAGCGATAAATGTTGAGGGGTTAGGTTTAGTAGTAGTTAGTGGATGCAGTCATTCTGGTATAGTGAATATCGTTAGACAAGCTTGTAAGATAGTTAAGGAGAACCCGTACTTAGTTATAGGTGGCTTTCATCTAATTGAGTCAAAGGATGAATTCATAAGGGGTGTAGCAAATGAATTAAAGAGACTAGGCGTTAGTAATGTAGTTACAGGGCACTGTACGGGATTAAGAGCTGAATATATATTATCTGAAACATTCAAGAATAACTTTACTAAGATGCATGTAGGACTACACATACATCTAAAGAGTAAGAAGTAGGTTCATTACATAATCATCTCGTAACCTACAGATTTTTTGAGTAAGTGTTTAAACCATTCAGAATTAATTATTTCCTTAAACTCCTTAACTGCCTGTTTATGGAATACTTCCTTAAGTGCTATACACTCGTATCGCTCCCATGTTACATGTATGTAGTTAAGATTATATAGTTCTGAAGCATATCTAAGTACTAAAGCTACATCAGCCTTACCTTGGGCAACTATTCTAGCAGCTTCAATATGTGATGTAACTTCATTACCGTAGCCCTTAATCCTTGAGGTATTTACTTTTAATCCATATCTCTTACCTATAGAGTTAATCAGGTAATCAAGAAATACTCTAGTGCCTGAACCTCTATTTCTATTGACTAACTTAAGATTACCTTGCAGTAATTCCATAATTACATCATCTACGGATCTTAACTGAAGTCCAGGTCTCAGTGCAAACACAAGCTCTCTACCGTAATAACCAATACTTTCTACTTTACCATTCAGCCAATACCTCTCAATATATGGCCTATTATACTCGCTAGTATTTGGGTCATAGAGATGAAGACAAGCTACATCTGCTTCACCCAATGAGAGAGCAGCTAATGCTAAACCTGAGCCTATACATAAACCCTCAACATTGAATCCTGAACTCCTTAATTTACCTATAGCAAGCTCTAGTAATGGGTCATGACTATAAGCAATAATGATATCAGGTTCTTCAATACTTAAGTATTTTCTAGTAGTAGCTCCACCTAGTAACTTCCTTAACTTCCTCTCAGCACTATCGTAAAGTTCTAATAACCTAAGAGCTAAAGTAGTTAACCTAGTTCCACCACCCCCCTTACCACCTCTAATCGCTGTAATTAATGGTGAGTTAAGAACTCTCTCAATTCTGGCTATTGATTCCCAGGCACGCGAATAAGGGATACCTAAGGCTTTGGAAGCTGCTAGTAAGGAACCTTTCTCTCTTAATAGCTTAAGTAGATTAGCTAATTTAGAATCAAGCAAGGGCTTACCATCGTACTCCAGAATAACTTCGTACTTTATACTTAGTCTACTCTCATCAAAACTCACACTTTACCCCAACTATAGAGTTTCTAAAAAGTAATTATAGGCGATATCCGGTATCCGATAACGCTATATAGGTATCTAAACCTAAAATAGTAGGGAATAATGAATATGAAGTTTAAAACAATACTAACAATATTCCTTATCGTATCGTTAATAATGGTAATTGTATTAGTGATCGGTCATCAAAATATTTCTCCTGAGCATGTTAAAGTTAGGATAGCAACAACTACAAGCCTCTATGCTGCAGGTCTACTCGATTATTTAGCAAGCAAGTTCAGAGAGATGTACGGTCATGATGCCATACTAGCGTTTATGCCTTTAGGTAGCGGTGAAGCGTTAAGGAGAGCTGAAAATGGTGATGCATGCCTAGTCTTGGTCCATGCTCCTAGTCTTGAGAAGGAGTATATAAGTAAGGGGGTACTTATCGATGGTCACATATTCGCCTATAATTACTTCGTTATTGTAGGGCCTAAAGAGGACCCAGCAGGTGTTTCACAATCAGGTAATGTTCTTGAAGCGTTTAGAAGGATATATCTAGCAGGTGAGGTAGGGAAGGCGAAGTTCATTAGTAGAGGTGATAGGTCAGGTACGCATATTAGGGAGTTAATGATATGGAATTTAACAGGCCTTAACCCTAGAGGTAAGTCATGGTATATAGAAACTGGTAGCGGAATAGGTAAAACTCTACTGGTAGCTGATGAATTCAACGCTTATACCTTAAGTGATGTAGGTACATTCCTTAGGTTTAAGGGTGAGGGGAGAATACCTAATCTCGTAATACTATATACAAATGACTCGGAATTAATTAACATCTATAGTGTCTACCTAGTTAATTCCTGTAATGGTATTGAGAGATCCATTGCTGAAGACTTCATAAATTTCCTAGTGAACAATGCCCAAGAGTTAATAGCTAAGTATGGTGTTGATAAGTACGGACAACCACTATTTTACCCGGCTAAGGATAGGATTGAAGAACTCAGCAAGTTGTGGATTAAACTTGTTAATAAAGATTAGGTAGGTGTCTATAACTTGAATGAAGCATTTGAAATAACCATTAGATCTATCTGCATATCGGGTCTAGCGACACTCTTATCACTCACAGCTTCAATACCCTTAGCATATTATTTATCGAAAGGTTCGAAAGCAGCGAAGATTCTCATTCCAACATTTGAGGCACTCATAGGTGTTCCTACAGTATTTATAGGCTTGCTCTTATACATGCTCTTAAGCATTAGAGGGCCTCTAGGATTTCTCAGATTACTATACACACCATACGCTATAATCATAGGTGAGTCCATACTGATATTTCCATTAATAACAGCCATCCTTTATAGAGTCATGCATAGTACTTGGGCAACGTATGGTGAACTAGCAGTAACGTTAGGAGCTAGTGATGAGCAGGCACTAATACTCATGATTAAGCAGGCATTACCTGGAATCATAGCTGCAGCCATCATGGGGTTTTCAAGAGCTATCGGTGAACTAGGTATAGCATTATTAGTTGGTGGCAACATTAGAGGTTATACTAGAGTACTTACAACAGCTATAGCACTTGAGGTATCAAAAGGAAGTTTTGAGGCAGCATTAACTCTAGGCTTAATACTCATAGTAACAGTTCTATCATTCTCAGCACTCTCAAGAATTATTGAGAGGTGGTATGGCTTATGACCATCGAGTTAAGAAACATATGGTTCACATATCCAGGTCTGAAAAGGTGGGTTTTAAGGAATGTAAGTTACGTATTTAATGATAGTAAGACTTATGTCATATTAGGCCCTAATGGTGTAGGTAAGACTACACTCATGAAGTTAGTAGCACTTTTGTATAGACCAAACATAGGTAGCATAATTACCTGGGGGTATGACTATTGGAGGCTACCTAAGGATAAAAGATTAAGTATTAGAAGGAAGATAGTGTATGTTCATGAAAAACCCATTCTGTTGAAAGGAGATGTACTCTACAACATAGCTTTAGGATTAATTATTAGAGGTGTGAAACGTGATGAAGCATTAAGTGAAGCCCTAAGAATCCTTAAGGATTTAAACCTAAATTACTTGGCAACAAGAGATGTCTCAACCCTATCAATGGGTGAGGCACAGTTGATATCCATAATTAGAGCTATCATTATAAAACCAAAATTCTTATTACTCGATGAACCATTAGCACACATAGATATTGATAAAAGAGAAGCAATACTCAACATGTTACGCATGTTGAGGAGGGGTTACGGTATCACATTGCTTATATCAACCCATGATGTATCGGTAGCTAAGATGTTAGCTGACGAAATATTAGTAATAAAAGGAGGCACTATTAGCAAGATAGGATAGGGAAACCTGTTGTCTATTCTCAAGCACTACCTATCGAGTCTCATCCTCACCAATTGAATCTTCATTATCTTGTAACGAACTTCTCCGCCTTCATTGAGAGTTTAGGAGACAGGAACTCACTATATCTTCACTTAACAACTTCTACCCATATAGACTTAACCTCATAACATAGCGGGTAGAGAAACCTGAAGTTTATAAGAATTTAAGTTAAAGGTTTGGGTTTCAAAGCCGTTAGATAATATGGATATAGCATTAAACATTAAAAACATTAAATGTTCTGTCATTCCTTATACAATAATTACTAAGACCCTCTTAGATTACATAAGTAATATTGTTATAGCTAGAGAAAGCTCAATTAAAGACTTAATCAGCAACGTAACTGAAGCCTACATGATTTAAATATCATATCATTTAATAGTAATGATTTGTTTCGATCCTGCTTTTATGTTCATATCTATGTACAACAATTAATTTTATAAGCGAAATTAATAGCAGTATGTTTCTCAACATTGCGAGCCACTGTATTGGTGAATCTATACTCCAGGGGTTAAATGTAGTATTTAGGTTCATACCTAAGTACATATTAACTAATCTTCTAAGTTCTTCATCCATGAAGAATAGTACCATCATTAACGTATTAGCTACATCAGCAACTAAGTACGGTATTAGTTCACGTTTACTCAATACTACTAACGCTAATGGAGCTATTAATAAGATCATTTGGGGTGTAAATATGTAATTCAATACGGTTGATGCTATAATAGAGATTAAAGCTAATCTAAGTAAGTCCATATGTGAATTTACCTTAATCTTTAAACTACTAACTATGATTGTTAGTAACGTAAATATTAAGGCTAGAAGTCTATGCAATGGATCATTTAGATCTCTTATAAATATTTGGTATAGGCAGTTTTCACAGTACCATCCTCCATGATACATTAAGAAGTCAGATAATACCTCAGGTGACGCTACATGGATAGGGAGTACTACCATAAGAATGAGTAATACTGAAGTGAATACGTACTTAAATAAGTCTTTACCTGTTTTAATAACATAATTATTCCCAAAAATGAATGATAATGTAAAAGTCACTACAAATAGTGCTGGTAAGAGCTTAGTAAGTATAGATAATCCTATCAATATAGACGATACAATCAACCTTTTCTTACATAAATAGTAGAGCGACATAATGAAAAGTGATGAAGCAATTATATCCCAATTGTAGACTGAGTAAATCATGAATGAAGGTAAAAATAGCATGATGATTACTCTATTTAACCTATCATGTAGATTAAGTAAGTTAATTAATTTTACGAGGTACGTAACCATTAATAATGCAAATACTAATATTATTAAAGCATTTAAGACAAGATGGTATTGAGCTATACTCATTATGAGGTTTGAGTATGTAGTATAATCGTACTCTTGAGGTAGTACTAAGTTGAATGATGTGCACGTTGAGAATAACATTATAAGAGCTACTACGGGAGGGTATTCAAGGAAGTAATCAATATAAGGTAAAGGACAGTACTTAGATTGACCAGTGATAAACAGTGTAAAGAGCGTTGAGTTATACCACCTCATACCTAATTTAATGGGTCTATCTATATTTTCAGGACTGAAAATGTCTAGAAATACACCATATACGATATCGCTATATTTCATACCAATGATCTCTAAAGGTATAGAGGTTGTCGGCATATGTATGAATGTTGATAAAGCAACTACCGAGAAGGCAGTTATTACCGCTAACACTGTTACTCGTTCTTGAGACTTCATAGCCAAGTATTTATTGTCTTTAGGAATACTTAGTTTTACTTCCTATACTACTACCGAATGTTAAAGATAATTTCTAAGGATTATCGAATTACTACTTATTGAGCATAACTCAACTGGTAGGTGAGACAACTACATAAACCCTATACTTGTCTTGTACATAATCACATGGGAGTGAATAGCATAGAGCTAGGAGGTAAAGATCGGTATTGAGGTTGCTATAGTGCTAGTAGCATTCATAGTACTAGACATGGGATTTCTAACCACATAAAAGAGTAGCATAGCCATTAGGAGTGGATTATATTGAGTCAGCACAGCAATGGAAGTTGATAGTAGTGTATTAGCATATTCATAGAAAGGTAGTAAGGTCAACCTATCATACCAATTAAGGTGAGTCTTGGCGGACATTTAGTAGATCTATACCTTGATAGGGCTAGTATAGTGTTAGATATGTAGGTTATACGTAGGTTTATGTGTAGATTTATACTTATGTTCATAGGCTTTCATGTACTAATTATGTGCATAGTTAACTTGAGAAGTTAGGTTTATTGGGTAACTTTACTTAAGTAACAGAGTTATCGCGAGAAAATTATAAGATCACACACTTTAAGTCTTCATTATCGCTTTTACTTTTATTTAAATCTAATCAATATATTTCTGACGCTTACTACTATACGAATGTAATAACACTGCTCACATACGGTGACAATCCTATGTTTGCAGGTCCTTTTTTGATTGAAAGGGAGGAGTTAAGAAAGCTCTTTAATCTAATTGTTAGTATTGGTTATAAAATTGTAGGTCCTAAGGTAGTTAACGAGGTTATAAGATTGGAGTACATAGGTAGTTACGATGAATTTGCATCAGGTGTTGAGGACATTCAAAAGCCGGGAAGTTACAGATTAAGGAGTGGTAGATTCTATAGGCATGGACCTGACTCACCTAAGAGGTATTTATACCCGTCTAATCTTACTTTATTTAAGATTACTAAGGACTGGAAAGTAGAGTTACCTAGGTATGAAGAAATTAAATTAGCGTTCTTCGGTATTAAACCGTGTGATTTAGCTTCAATAACTATTATGGATAAAGTTCAGGGGAGCTTAGGTGATGAGTACTACTTAAAACTAAGACGTAATCTCATAACTATTGTTGAGAATTGCATAGAGCCTGGAGATACATGTTTCTGTGCTACGATGGGTACAGGACCTAAGGTAAAGTCAGGATTTGATATAGCTTATACTCAATTACCTAGTAAAGATTTACTAGTTATTGAGGCAGGTAGTGAGATTGGTGCTAAGTTAATTAGCAATATAAATTTAAGACCTATAGATAATGATACCTACAGTGAGTATGTTAAAGTAATTGAGGAAGCGTATAAGCGTGCAAGGGCATCCTTTGAGCTTAATAACCTACCTGAGATCCTTGAGATGAAAATTCAATCCAGTATCTTTAAGGAGATCGCTGAACGCTGTATAGGATGTGCTAACTGCAATATGGTTTGTCCAACATGCTTCTGCTTCGATGTAATTGATGTACCTGAACTTGACGGATCAGCTAAGAGGGTTAGAGTGTGGGATGGATGTCTGAATTACACTTATGCTGAAGTAGCTGGTGGTCACTTCAGACCTGATCTCTGGGCTAGGTATAGGCATTGGCTACTTCATAAGTTTGTTTATTGGATTAAACAGTTCGGTACGTTCGGTTGTGTTGGTTGTGGTAGATGCATAACGTGGTGCCCTGCAGGTATAGATATTCGTGATGTTATTTCCAGACTATTAAAGAGGTGAGTACTCTAT
>CAZAMI010000030.1:0-12593 GCA_964486465.1 uncultured Desulfurococcaceae archaeon
TCTCAACCCTCTTAGGCATACCAGGATGAACAACCTCCTTATCAAGAACAATACCGTAAATTAACTTAGTATCAGCTAGTGACCCTCCATGCTTCTTAATTATTTGTATATTATCTATATCCACGTACCTCTTCTCATCTCTATATTCAACAATTTGCTTTACAGCCTTAACAGCTATTTCAGCAAAGTGATCCCTAACACCGTGTACTGCCTTACTCGTGAGTGCAGTTGCAGCTACCCTCTTCAATAGTTCATTATTGTTTAAGTCAACATCCTGAGCTATCTTCTCAGCAAATCTTGTAGCCTCCTGTAACGCCTTCTTATAACCATTAATTATTATTGTTGGATGGACATTCTTCTCTAGTAATTCCTCAGCAGCCTTAAGCAATTCACCAGCAAATATTACTGAGGTCTTTGTTCCATCACCTACCTCGTCATCTTGGCCTTTAGCAATCTGTACTAACATCTTAGCTGCTGGATGCTGTACATCCATCTTATCAAGTATTGTAGCACCGTCATTAGTTATCGTTACTTCACCTAAGGTGTCTACAAGCATCTTATCCATACCACGAGGTCCGTAAGTGGTCCTTAACATTTCAGCTATAGTTACGGCTGCCATCATATTAGTCCTTAACGCCTCATGTCCTGAAGTCCTCTGAGTTCCCTCCTTTAATATTAATACAGGTATACCAGTAGTAGGTACGATAGCACCCCTCTGTTGCTGCTGGCTCATAGATCTACCCCTTGAATCTAATTAGGACCGCCTCTATATAAACTTTAATTAGATCCTCAAGTTGAGGGGAATTAGCTTAAACAACATATACATTTAAATATTTACTGAGGGAATTAGGTCTAATGGCGGGAGGATGGGTAAGGTAAGAATATCATTAGTAAAGAGAATGGCAAGGAAGTTACTAGAACTATACCCTGATGAAGTTAGTGATGATTTCGAAGCCAATAAGCAGTTAGTGAATAAGTATGTCTATATTAAGTCTAAGAAGTTAAGGAATCAAATAGCAGGCTACTTAACTCATCTTGTTAAACTCCAGAAGAGAAGACGGAGCCAGGAATAAGCATAGTGACTATTAGACTAGGTGGGCAATGAGTGAAGGAATTACTAGAACGCATTAATGAGTTAGTGAACTATATAAGTGGTTTATATGTAGATTCATGCTTAACTACAGATAGGGAGATCGTTAACTCGATAAGTAAGTTACAAGAAGAGGACTGTATAGTTCAAGTCTTACCGCCATCAATTTTAACATCTAAAGTTCACATATTAATTGCAGCACATTACACATTTAAGTCGTTTAAGGAGGGATTCAATATTAGTAGGAAACCTTACATAGAGTTCCTACTCTACCTACTTGGTGATAGGCAAGTACAAAGAGTAATAAGTATCGTGAGTAATGAGGTCAGGAATACAGAGTATTTGTTGGTAGTTAAGGTATGTAAGGAAGGTACTAAGCCCTTAACACTAAGTAATTGCGTAAAGACCCCACTTGAGGAGGCCATTAAGAAGTTTAGTGATAGCAGAGCTATTGAGAGAGTTTATGGTATTCGATGTAGAGATGTTGATGAGGCCTCACGTAATGTGTTATTGAGGACTGTGAAACTCTACATAGATAATGTCTAATAAAATTAATTGAATGCTTAAATACTTAATCATAGAGTGTAACTTGTGACGAGCTATGCTTGAAGAGGAGGAGTGGTGGGAAGAAGAGGAAGAGGAGTGGTGGGAAGAGGAAGAAGAATGGGAGGAGGAATGGTAATTTTTTGTAGGTCAGTTTCTTAAAATTGCATTATTATATTCAGTCATCAAGTCCTAGCCGTCACCACTCTTCATCCCTAATTTAACACCCATACTCAGTATTAATATATACTCCCTTAGCTATACCTATAGACTTAGGTAGTGGGGGATGGTTAGAGTAGCAGTCATAGATTACGATCTATGTAAACCCCATAGATGTAACTTAGAATGCATTAGGTTCTGCCCCATTAATAGGAGTGGTGGTAAGGCTATTGAACTATCTAAAGAAGTTGGTGGTAAGGCCTTCATTTATGAGACTTCATGCGTTGGTTGCGGTATTTGCGTTAAGAAGTGCCCCTATGAAGCTATATCCATAGTTAACCTACCTGATGAGCTTGAGAAGATTGTTGTGCATAGGTACGGCCCTAACGCGTTTAAACTTTATGGACTACCTGTACCACAACATGGAATGTTCGTAGGCATTATAGGAAAGAATGGTACCGGCAAGACAACAGCTTTAAGAATATTAGCAGGCGAGTTAACTCCTAATCTAGGTAAATTTGATAAAAGCATTACATGGGATGACGTCTTAAACCATTTCAGAGGTACTGAACTACATCAATACCTATATAAGCTCGTTAATAAGGAGGTTAGGGTTGTTCATAAAATACAGCATGTAGATATTGTTAGGAGGTATGTTAAAGGTAGAGTAGGTGAAGTATTAAGAAGAATTGATGAGAGAGGGCTCATTAATGAACTAAAGAAGGTCCTAGCTATGGATAATGTTTGGGATCATAAGGTAACGACATTAAGTGGTGGCGAGCTACAGAAGTTTACCATAATGGCAGCATTACTCCGTGATGCTGATGCATACTTCTTTGATGAGCCTGCAAGCTACCTTGACGTTAGGGAGAGGCTACTAATATCTAGGGTTATAAGAGATTACGTACCTAAGAATTCTTACGTACTCATAGTTGAGCATGATATAGCCATACTTGATTACGTATCTGATTACGTGTCGATAGTCTATGGTGAAGCAGGTGTTTATGGTATATTTTCTAAGATCTACTCAGTTGGTGCAGGAATAAATCATTTCCTTCTAGGCTATCTACCAGCTGAGAACATGAGAATTAGAAGGGAACCTATTAAGTTTAGAGTTCATGCTGAAGCTCCCGAGAGGGAGATAACATATAAAGTAACGTATATCTCCTGGCCTCGAATGATGAAGAAACTTGATGGATTTGAGTTAATGGTGGATGAGGGATTTAGTTATGAGAGTGAGGTTGTAGGTATCCTGGGACCTAATGGTATAGGAAAGACTACGTTCATTAGACTCTTAGCAGGTGAGTTAAAACCCGATGAAGGATACGTACCAACTGAAGGTTTAAGGATAAGTTACAAACCTCAATACATACGTGCTGAGTATTATCCGTGGGAGACTGTAGAGGAGGCATTCAGTGAGTTAAGTAAGGATGGAATCATTAATACTGACTGGTTTAAGGTTGATGTCATTAGGAAGTTAGGTCTACATAAACTCATTGAGAGGAGAATCGACGAGCTAAGTGGCGGTGAGTTACAGAAATTCGCCATAGCTATTGCACTAGCTAAAGATGCTGACATATACTTAATAGATGAGCCATCAGCATATATAGACGTTGAGGAAAGGTTAACAGTTGCGAAAGCTATTAGAAGGGTTAATGAGTTAAGGCGTAAAGTAATGTTTGTGGTAGATCATGACCTATCAATCATAGACTTCATAGCTCATAGAGTTATGGTATTTAAAGGAACTCCTGGAGTTAAGGGTTACGCATCACAACCATTAGATTTAAGGTCAGGTATGAATATGTTCCTAAAGGATGTAGGTGTAACATTTAGGCGAGACCTCAAAACCGGCAGACCTAGAGTTAATAAGCCAGGCTCCTATCTTGATCGAAAACAGAAGGCCTTAGGTGAGTACTACTATATAGCGGTAGAGAGTAAGGAAGTTGAGGAAGAGGAGAAATAAATTATGGTTAATCAAATATTAAATGAATGAGTATGAAGTGTTATAGAAGTACATCTAACGCTCTAAAACATAAGAACGTGAAGTTCACAATCATATGTAAAGACATAAATATGAACTTTAGTAACTTGAATGAATTACATAAACTAGTTACAAATATAATCGGTACGTCAAGACTTATACTACTTCATTAATGGATAATATAGAATTCATGGAGAATGAGCTCATAGGTGACAAGTATATCGTCTACAAGTACAGGATATACTTGAAACATCGTAAAGCATATATCGGAGTAAGGGTTATCACAAAGAATAATACAATAATCAGTACAGCATTTACGATAGGTAAGGAGGTTCCTAACGATGTCTTAAATGCCAACAACCTAAATAGGTACCAAGTATACACCCTAAGCAGGATCGAGTCTCCTACTCCTTTAAGTTATGAAGTACCTGGACAGAGGGATTCACCTAACTTTATAATTTATAGGATTCTAGGTCAGCCTATCGTAGATATTCAATCTTGGAGGTTAATAATCGATGGTTTAGTTAAAAAGAAACTTGTCTATACTTATGATGAATTAATGGGCATGCGTCATGTCAGACTAGTTAGAGATTTCCATTGCGTTACTGGTTGGAGTGTTAAGCAAGTTGTGTGGGAGGGTGTAAAGTTGAGAGAACTT
The DNA here is from genome assembly GCA_964486465.1 of uncultured Desulfurococcaceae archaeon. Classification (GTDB taxonomy): domain Archaea; phylum Thermoproteota; class Thermoprotei_A; order Sulfolobales; family NBVN01; genus CAZAMI01. The sequence continues at coordinate 4,432 of CAZAMI010000030.1, forward strand.
ATTGGAGATAATATGATGTCTGAGGTTAGATGGGCGTATGTTTATGGCCTTGACGGCTATACAGCAGTAATCCCTATTAAGGACTTCATTAGCGATGATTCGATACTTGTTCTAAAAATGAATGATGAGCCTTTAACATTAGAGCAGGGGTTCCCAGCAAGAATATTTGTGCCCCACTTATATGGATGGAAATCTGTTAAATGGGTTTGCAGGATAGAGCTCACTAAAGACTATAAAGATGGATTTTGGGAGGCATTAGGCTATCATCCACGGGGTGACGTAAGGCTCGAAGAGAGGTTTAAGTAATTTCCACCTAAGTGAGGTGTTAACTCAGTAATAATCTCTCAAGTATTACATTAGCAAGTTTCTTGGAGTTAGCCTCTGGATCATTATTTAATGTATCTAACTCTAAATCAGGTTTCTCTGGTGGTTCATAAGGGTCACTAATACCTGTGAAGTTCTTTATCTCACCCATTAATGCCTTCTTATATAGTCCTTTAGGATCTCTCCTTATGCATTCACTTAATGGGCACTTCACGTACACCTCTAAGAAGGGAACCTCCTCTTCTATAATTCTTCTTATTTCTGATCTCACTTCCCTGTAAGGTGATACGAAGCTACATATGACTATAACGCCATTCCTAGCGAGTAATCTAGCAATCCAAGCAACTCTTAGTAGATGCCTCCTCCTTTCCTCACGTGTGAAGCCAGCATCGGGATTTATGGTCTTCCTAACCCAATCACCATCTAATACCTCAACTCTAAATCCTCGTGACTTTAGTATCTTAGCAGTTAAGTTAGCTATGGTCGTCTTACCACTAGCTGGTAAGCCTGTAAGCCAGGCGACAATGCCTTTCTCAATACATTTACTCATAGTCCTGCCTAACATCAATATTATGCCTGACCTTAATAATATTTAATTAATACCTCTCAAAGAGTATGTGGGAGTGCTAATTGAGTGAGAGTGAACGGAGAGGGAAATATACAACTGTTTCAATACCTGTGACACTCTATAATAGAATAAGGAAAATAATTGAAGGAACAGGATTCACTAGCGTCTCCCAGTTCGTTACGTATGTTCTAAGGGAGGTTATTGCTAGAATGGAGGAGGAAAAGCTTAAGAGTTCAGGTATTTCCGAAGAAGAGAAGAGGGAAATTATTGAGAGATTAAAGAGATTAGGTTATTTATGAGGTGTGAAGTATGGTTTCAAAACCACATGGTGGTAGGTTAGTTGATAGAGTTGCTAAGGGTCGTAGTAGAGAGAGGTTGATAGCTGAAGCTCGTGAAATGGTTAAAATAAGCGTTAATGACTCTATAGCCGCTGATGCGGCTAACATAGCTCATGGTGTTTATAGCCCTCTTGAAGGATTTATGGTTCAGGAAGATTATCTAAGTGTCTTACATAATATGAGATTAAGTAATGATATCCCCTGGACCATTCCTATAGTTCTTGACACATCACCTGAAGAATTAGGTGATGTTAAAGAGGGTGATGAAGTAGCTTTATACTATGAGGGTGAGGTCATAGCTATACTACGTGTTGAAGAAATTTATGGATGGGATAAACGTGAATATGTGATTAACGTATTCAAGACTGATGATATAAATCATCCAGGTGTTGCTAAGACGATGAAAAGACAGGAATTACTTGTTGGGGGTCAAATACTACTATTAAACGATCCTCCAGAACCATTTGAAAAGTTTAGGTTATGGCCTAAAGAAACACGAGTATTATTTGAGACTAGAGGATGGAGGACCATAGCAGCATTCCAAACACGTAATGTACCCCACCTAGGTCATGAATACATTCAGAAAGCAGCTCTAACATTTACTGAAGGATTATTTGTTAATCCGTTAGTTGGTTGGAAGAAACCTGGTGACTATAGGGACGAGGTTATAATAAGGGCTTACCAGGTACTCATCGAGAATTATTACCCGAAGGATTCCGTAGTGTTTAGTGTTTTAAGGATGGAGATGAGATATGCAGGTCCTAGAGAGGCTATACATCACGCGATAGTTAGAAAGAACTTTGGAGCAACACATTTCATCATAGGAAGGGATCATGCAGGTGTAGGTAATTATTATAAGCCTTATGAGGCATGGGATATATTTAAGGAATTCCCTGACTTAGGTATAACTCCCTTATTTGTTCATGAAGCGTTTTACTGTAAGAAATGTGGTCAAGTAGTTAATGCTAAGATATGTCCTCATTCGAAAGACTATAGAATCTACATTAGTGGTACAAAGATAAGGGAAATGATATTGAAGGGTAGGAAACCACCTGAGTACCTAATGCGTCCTGAGGTTGCTGATGTCATATTAAGTCATCCTAACCCCTTCATTAGCGGGTCTTAGGTATGGTGAGACCAACGTGCAAAGAGATTAGGGAGTTACTTAACAAAGTTAGTAAAGTGTTTATAATACATCATTGGGATACAGACGGTGTATCTTCAGCTGCTATACTATTAAGGGCACTAGGTAATGAGAAGGTAGTTGACATAGTTACACCTAAGATAGGCTTTTATGAATTCTCAGCCATACCTAAGCCTGACTTCAGAGTTGACACTATAGTAATACTTGACTATGGTATTCATGGTGATGAGTACGATAAGTACTATTTATCATTAAAAAGTAAGGATGCTAGGTTAATAGTGATTGATCACCATGCAGTACGTTCCCCGAAACTTTGTAATATAGTGTACTATAATCCGCTATCAAATGGAGGTAGTCATGAGTTAAAATACCCAGCAACCTCATCAATAATCTACGAAATACTAGGTATGCCTAACGATGAAGTAATGAAATCCCTATATTTACTGGGTATCGTGGGCGATTTAGCACCTCTCCTTAAAGTTAACAATGTAATGTCCTGTCTTAAGCACATTTACAGTATGATTAAGGAATTAGGTAGGAATATTGAGGAACTCAAGGAATTGTCTGAATCAATAGATTCATGTTACAGGTTACTCGATAATGCATGCCTTAAGGAAGCAGTATATGTCGGATCTAGGGATGGTATTAATGGGCTTATGAAGCTTAAGTCATTAATTAAGGCTAAGGCGAAGGCTAACGACTTAATTAATTACGCATTTAATAAGTTACACCTCATTTTAAACCGTAAGGGTGTTAAATTATATGAATTGACGTATAACGCATATATAACAAGTGCTATAGGGAGGAAATTAGCTGAATTGAATCCCAAAGACATTATAGTTCTACTTCATCATATTCCTAAACTAGGTAAAGGATACATATACGTAAGGAGTATGTCACGAAAGCTCAGCACATTGAGGGAGAAGCTAACAGCTAGAGGCGTTAAGGTTGGTGGTAAGGAGTATGTCTTAGTAATGGAGTACGTAGGAAGTAAGCCTGATATTGATCAAATACTAACGATTTTTAACGTGATAAGGAATGAGTATGGTGTTAGTTAAGCTTGGGGTTAAGAGTTTTGAATCATTAAGAATATCTTAGTGAAGGTGGACTTTATGGTTAGGCGAGTATTTATTTTAGGGCTGGATTCTCTACCTCCGTATGTGCTTTATGAGGGACATGATGGCGGGGGCTTTAAGTACTTAAGAAGTATTGTTGAAGATTCTGCACGATACCTCCTAGAATCCTGTCATCCACCTATAACTGTTCCTGCATGGATAGTCATGTTTACAGGTAAGACTCCGGGGGAATTAGGTATTTATGGGTTTAGGCATAGACGCCCAGGTATGTTTGATTACTACATAGTTAATAGTAACCATGTCAAACATGCAGCAATCTGGGATGAAGCTAGTAAGAAAGGTCTATGGGTAGGTCTTTACGGTGTACCCCCAACCTACCCTCCGAAACCAGTACATGGGTTCATGGTTACCGACTTTACAACACCAGGACCCGATAAGACATACACATTTCCTCCATGGCTTAAGAGAGAATTAGAGAGTATTTCAGGATCTACAATATTTGATGTAACATATAGGAGTGAGGATAAGGATGGTGTAGCTAAGGACATAATAAAAATGGTCAATAATCATTTAACTCAGGTCACTTACTTAATCAAGAGGAAGAAATGGGACCTCTTTATATATGTTGAGATAGGTATTGACAGGGTTCACCACGCATTTTGGAAGTACTTCGATAAGAGACATCCAAGATTTACTGAACACCCAAGGTATAGTAAGGTCATTCCTGAAGTTTATGGGCTTATTGATGAGTGGTTTAGTGGTGTTCACAACGATCTACTCAAGGACACCGTAATAATTATTGTTAGTGATCACGGCGTTAAACCTATGATTGGGGCATTCACGATAAATCAATGGCTTATTGATGAGGGTTACTTAAAATTAAAAGTCAATGTCCAAGAATTAAGGTCGGGGACGGATCTTAGGGAAGATATGATAGATTGGGAACGTACAGTAGCTTGGGGGTGGGGAGGTTACTATAGTAGAGTATTTATAAACCTTAAGGGGAGAGAGAAATACGGTGTAGTTCATGGGGATGATTATGAGGACATTATACGTAACTTAAAGAGGGATATAGAGAGAATAAGAGGACCTAAAGGTGATGTGTGGCATAACCAGGTCTATAAGCCTCATGACTTATATCCTGAGGTTAAGGGTGATGCACCAGATCTTATGGTATATCTAGATAACCTTAACTGGAGACCTGCAGGAACTATTGGTTGGCATTCAAAATACTTACCGGAGAATGATAGAGGTCCTGACGATGCTATGCATGATTGGTTAGGGGTTCTGTCAATATATGATCCAGAAGGAACAATATCACGCGGTGATTTGGGAATAATGAAGATAAATAATGTTAGGGAATTGATTGAAGACATATTATTTGAGAGGAAATAAAAGTTTCTACATAACATTATTTATGAGTGAGTTAGAATGAATGGAGATAAAGTTCAGATATCTATATCTAAGGAATTATATGACAAAGCATTAAAGTTCATTAAAGAGCAAGGTGGCTTTAATAGTGTTGAAGAGCTTGTTGAGTTCTTATTGAGGGAGGTATTAACTGAGGAGGAGCAGGTGGAATTAAGTAAGGAGGACGAGGAAAAGATTAAGGAGAGGTTAAGAGCTTTAGGCTATATATGAGCTAGAGACCTTATGGTGCTGTCATGGGCATAATTCAATACTTAAATATTTATTTATGAAGTATTATTTGGGTTTTTACTTTGAGTTGGAAGAATATAGGATTTAAGGAGTGGCCTTATATATTGCATCCTAGACCTGTGATATTGGTTGCTTCAGAGTTTAATGGTAAAGTTAATGCGATGGCTGCTTCATGGACAATGCCTATATCTAGGAGTCCCCCATACGTTGCTATAGCTATTTCTAAGAGGAGGTTTACGTATGAATTAATCATTAAGAGTAAGACGTTCTCCCTAAATATTCTACCAAAGAAGTACCTTAGTAGTATACACTTCTTAGGCTCAGTAAGTGGTAAGGAAGTTCCTGATAAAATAGTGAAAGCTAAGTTAACATATACGAAGGGTAGAAGACTAGGAGTTCCAATAATACTTGAATCATTAGTTGTAGCTGAATGTACTTTATGGAAAGATATTGAGGCAGGAGATCATAATGTAGTTATAGGGAAGATTGAGGATATCTACGCTAAACCTGACTACGAGCTGTTCCGTAGTGACTTAATTACGGAAATACCGTTACATGTTGGAAGAAATAAATACACGTATTGTGTAGGTGAAATAATAAGTATGGATTAAGCTGTGATTACATGAGTAAACCACAGCGTTACTAGGGTTGATATCTTGAATTCAACTGGTGTTTCTAAGGTTAAGGAGTTCATCAAGACACATAAATTAAGAGCTGAAGTATTAGAATTTAGTGAAAGTGTTGAGAGCGTCCTTAAAGCATCGAAAGCCTCTGGGATGCCACCAGATATCATAGTTAAGACATTAATAGTTTTAGCTGATGGTAAACCTCATGCTATACTGCTTTTAGGTAACTATAGATTAAGCTTAAGGAAGTTAAGGAGATTATTGGGAGTAAAGACTGTTAGGTTTGCTAAGCCTAACGAACTAAAAGAGATAATAGGTCTTAAACCTGGTGAAGTAAGTCCACTTACTGAGTCAGTAGCTAAGTTGAGTGTTATAATTGATGAGAAGGTATTAAGTAAGGATGTTGTCCTTGTAGGTGGTGGATCAGTTCATCACTTAGTTAAAATAAGTGTTAAGGAGCTAGTATCGGTACTTAAACCTACCATTGCTGATGTATCTGAAGAAAGCTGACTACTTTACTGTGCGTCGGTATTTCATGGGATCCTAGTCTTGAAATCTTTAATGTCGCCGTAGCAACTGCGTATCTAACTGCTTTCTCTATGTCGTATCCCCTTAATAGTGATGAAAGAAGGCCTGCGGTAAATGCGTCACCTGCACCAGTTGTATCGATTATTTTGGGGGGTTTAAGCGATGGTACGCTAAAACACCCTCCATCAGATTCCACGTAGACGCCCTTAGGTCCCCTCTTAACTATTACTAGTCTAGGTCCTAGATTTCTCAATATCTTAGCTGCTACTCTATAATTACTCTCACCTGTCATAGCTTTCATTTCTTCCTCATTAGCTAGAACTATGTCAGCATACTTAATCATTTCCTTTAATCTCGTCAATCCAGCTCTTGATAGTACCCTACCTGGATCCCATGATACGATCTTACCTAACTCCTTAGCTATCTTAGCTACTCTTACGGAAGTATCTAATCTTAGGCTAGATACATGTACATACTTTGAATCCTTAATAATGCTTAAGTCTACTTCCTGAGGGGTCAATTTTTCTGACGAGCCCTTAAAGCCATATATGACTATCTGACCCTGCTTATCAATGATTACGATACTAAACCCCGTTGTTCCAAAACCTACTCTTAGACCTGATAAGTCTACTCCCTCCCTCATTAACTCCTCAACAGCTATTCTACCAAATGGGTCAAAACCTATTTTAGCTATGATGGCTGATTTAAATCCTAGTCTTCTAATACCTATTGCTACATTAGCTGCTGAACCACCCACGCCACGTGTTTCCTTGAGTATGGTGCCCTCCTCATTAGGGCCCACGAACTTATTCACCAAGAATCTAATATCTAATAGAACATGACCAACAGCTACTACGTCTATCAATACCTACACCTATTCTACATACTTAATTACCTCATCAGGTTCCTTCCCCTCATGAACTATCGCCATTATTGCTTTAGTCATACCTTTAGGGTTTTTATGCTGAAATACATTTCTACCAATAACAACGCCTCTAGCACCAGCTTCCATCACGTTCTTTACAACCCTTAGAAAATCTATAGCTCTTTCAACCTTCGGCCCACCACTCATTAATACAGGTATGCCCGAAGCTGCCTTCACTACCTCAGTAAAACTCTCCTTACTACCTGTATAGTATGTTTTAATTAAGTCAGCACCTGATTCAGCAGCAGCTCTAGCAGCATACCTAACTATCTCGACATCATACATGTTCTTTATAGTTGGACCTCTAGGATATGCTAACTGTAGACATGGTAGACCGAGAGAGTCAGCCGCATTACGTATAGCAAACCACCTCTCAAGCATTACATCCTCGTAAGGACTTCCCCAATATATTGTTGCTGCAACAGCATCAGCACCTAGGGCTACAGCATCCTCAACAAATCCGAAAACACTTTGTACTAACTTGCTCTCCTCAGGTCTTAAGTTAGTCTTACTCGTTATCTTAACTATTAACGCTACCTTACCCATCCATATATCATGGGTTAGTCTGGCCATTCCTGGAAGCATCATAATACAGTCAACGTCTGCACTAACAACCTTCTCAATAATAACTCTAGGATCCACGAAAGCTGACGGGAAATCTGAAGGCCCGTGCTCAACACCGTGATCAAAAGCAAATACTACGCCCTTCCCGTCAGGTAATATCCTACTCAATCTTACACGCTTACCGACGGATGAGAATGTACTACTCAATCAAACCACCCTAGAATAATAGTGTTTAAGCCATAATTATACTAGTACTAACATAAATTACATGTACATCCTTATTGTGCTCACCCGATTTTAGTACCTAGGGGCAGAATTTATTTTGGTGTTCGGAGGGTAGGTTTATATTGCTTGGTTTTTAGCTGTATGTAGTGGAGGCCCTACGGGGTGATGGGAGCTGAGCTCCAAGC
>CAZAMI010000031.1:0-12359 GCA_964486465.1 uncultured Desulfurococcaceae archaeon
CCCGGACTACCGGCTTAGAAGGCCGGCGCCCTATCCTGGCTAGGCCACGGGCCCTGACCCACTATTCATAGCTTTGTGAGGGGCCTTATATTGCTTATTGCGTACTCCTAAAGTATTCTGCATGGCTCCTTACACACAACTCTATCAAATCTCACGATCTTATCTCTAAATCTATTAGCTATGATCCTGCCTGCTACATCAAATACGTATTTAGCCCTACTAAGTATTACGAAATCACTACTTGAGATAATGCCTAAGGACGCAATAACCTCTATATCAGCCTTTTTAGCGAGCTTAACTTCAAACTCAGGTACGGTATTTCTAATTACTTCAGAATGCCTACCACTCCAGCTAACGTTCTTATCAAGCACTACTACTACACGTTTAGGTCTTAATGTCTTAACAAATGAGGCTAATTCATTGATAGCCTTAATTATTAATGGTGATGAGAAATCCTTAATATATGAACTCCTTAAATCCCTAATAATACAGTCATCACATAAGTATACATTCCTACCCTCAAATACTGAGACAAGCGTCAGTAACGTATTATAACCATCAATAATTAACTCCATACCCTCGATACTATCAGTAATCTTTCTACGTATAGCGAAGGCTTCATCATCCCTATGAACACACCTAAGAAGTAATGCCCTCTCAGTAGGAGTTAACATATACCTAGAGGTAACAAAATCCAATGCACTTTTTTGATTATAACCTCTATTAAGTAGGTACTTATAATCCTCAGCAGCCCTAATGACTTCCTCCCTAATCAACATTACATCCATTAACTACTTAGCTTCTCTTATGATTTCAATAATTCTGAACTTAATATCTTTAATCAAGTCATTGCTCAACTGCTTGAAGATAACACCACTAGCATGATCCTTTTTACCACCACCACGACCATTAATATACTTAAATAATTTCTTCAATATACCTACAGCATTATATCTATTAGCAGCTACACTACCCATCGATATCTCAATCATTGATGAGCGCTCATCTCTAGGCATCAAGATCACTGCTATTAACTCACCATACTTCTTGGTAAGCCTTATGAGTAAATTCCTTATTAATTCCTTATCAGGTAACTTAATCCCATCAACTAGTAGTTTAATACCATTAATCTCTTGAATCCTACTTGCACTTGTTTCAGTGAGTAGCTTTAAGAATTCATCTCTATACTTATTGATTAATCCCTTTAACTGTTTTAACTCATTATTTAATACCTTAGCTCTCCTAACGATGTCACCTCCTAATAATCTAGAAGCCTCCTTAATGGTTTCCTCAAGTCCACGTGCATAATCAACTAATTGTGTGCCAGCAACAAATTCCAATCTAACAACTCCATCAGCTATCTTCTCAACATTAATTATCTTTATACCCCCAACCTCTCTCGTATTCCTTAAGTGAGTACCGAAACATGCTTGAGCATCTAATCCCACAATCTCAACAACTCTAATTACTGGCTCAAGAGGTACTCCACCCTGATACAACTTAAATCCATACTTACCTTCAGCTTCATACTTAGGCATGTACATAGACTTAACATTCCTACCTTCGATAATCACTTTATTAGCTAATTCCTCAATCTTAATTACTTCCTCAGGACTTAATGACCTATAATGTGTTATATCTAGCCTAGCACGTGTCGGTGTTTTCTCAGCACCAGCCTGCCATACGTGATCTCCTAAAATGAGTCTAGATACTCCTAAGATTATGTGGGTTGCTGTATGATGCCTCATTAACTTATACCTACGCTCCCAATCAATAACACCCTTAACATACATACCCTCAAGACTGCTACTTAATTTACCTCTTACCTTATGTACAACAACGTCTCCTACCTTCTGAACATCTACAACCTCAATTTTCTGACCACCAGGTATTATTATGTAGCCTTTATCAGCCTCCTGACCACCACCTTCAGGGTAGAATGCTGTTTTATCAAGAACTATGTAATCCCCGATAATCTTGATAATCTTAGCCTTAAACTCTCTCGTATAAGGATCCTCATGGAATATCAATTTAGTTCCTGGAAGTTTCACAACCTCATTAATGACTTTATTGGGGACCTTAAGAACCTCCTTAGATTTTATTGGAGCTCTTGAGTGTCTAGAGGCAAGTAGTGAGTAAAAGTCCTTAGGAATATCTATTCTAACACCCTCCTTTGAAGCAATGTCCCTAACGAGTTCTGGAGGTATTCCATGGCTATCGTATAACTCAATTAATGAGTCAAGACCTAAACCACCTCTTCTCATATACTTCTTAATTACTTGTGGTGCACGCTCTACTACTTGCTTATACTTACTTAATTCATTATTCACGACTTCATAGATGTAGTCTTCCATACGTTTAATGTTTGGGTAAAGTTCTGACCAATACCTTACCTGACTACGTATTAGTTCGTCAATAACGCTCTCTTTACCTAACCTAACCAATATCCTAAATATTCTCCTGAGAACTAACCTAGCTAAGTAGCCCTCACCAGTATTTGATGGTACAGCACCATCAGATAGCATTAGTAATGCTGTCTTTAGATGGTCAAGGAGTGTAAATACTTTAATAGAGTTCTCCATGTATCTTGACATGATGCTTGGCTCTATATCTAGTTCTCGTGATATTATGTCTTTAAGTCTTACATACGATTCTATGTCCCTAGGATTAAGCCTACCTATGTACTTAATAGCTGTGTAGAAGAAATCATTAGGTGGTTCCTCGAGTTCTAATGTTCTAAAGTACTTAGTAACTAAGGGGCCGTATATTGCATGAAATGCTGTTGGTGTTTTCTGCGTTAGCCAGGCTATTCTTTCTATGCCGTAACCCGTATCAACTATCTTTAACGGCATTTCAACATAATCACCATTTCTTACATCATACATCATGAATACCAAGGTCGCTACTTCCAAACCGCCAATAGCTACTTCAAAGGACGGTCCAGCGTTACCTCCTCCCTCCCACCAAGACTCCTTAAATGTTATCTCCTCCTCAGGCACACCTAATTCCTTCATGAAGAATTCTCTAGCGTATTCTACAGTTTCATCAGTGAAGTAAATAAATTTATCAGGGTAATTAAAGGCGTGGTGACCGCCCATTATAAAGTTAGTTAAGTGTCTACCGAAAGTATAGCCAACACTTTCTATATCCTCCAGCCTTATACATGGTTGAGCAATAACTAAGGGATTTGCAGGTGGGGGTACCTTACCTGATGTTACATGCGGTTGAAACACTATTATTGATGCTATAGTTAAGTATAGATCCTCTCTCCACCTAGCAAGTACGGGGTGAGGTTCTATTACCTTGTGCCCTCTCTTTTCAAAGAATCTTAGGAACTTCCTTTGAGCCTCAGCTAAACTTAGTGGTCCAACACCTAACTTAATGTTGAAGAATGTATAATCACTGCAAGGAGCATCGCCACAGTCGGGTCTCTCAATAACTGACCAGAAATGGACACCACAAACATTACATTTCTGCCTCTTATAACCATACTCCTTAAAAGGCCTTACAGCATAGATAGACGTATCCACTCTCATCTTCATGGATCCACCCTAACCTTAAACCTATATTATGTGTTGAATAAAATAGTTATTAAGTACATACCTTACATAGGATCATCCAAATAGTGATGCCAGTCCTTCAGCTATTTCCTCCTCACTAACCTCTTCCTTCTCCTCCTCTTCCTTCTTTTCCCTCCTCTTTCTTCTCCTCCTTAACTTCCGTAGGTACTGGTTGAGCTACGCTTAGTCCTAATTCTGGTGCTTTAGGTGCTATAACTGACGCTAATGTTAATGCCTTACTCAGTGCGGATCTTATTACTAGATCTACGGTCTCCTTAGTTATGAATCCTGACTCTCCAATAATGGTATGTGCTATTCTGACAGCTTTACCTATGATTTCCGGTAGTACATCAGGTATTGGTAATGCCGCCTCTACTGCTAGGTGCTTAGCTGTCATTAAAGCATTGATTATGTCATTTCTGTAGGACTCAACATCTACCTTAAGTTTTTCAGTGGGTATCACTAAACCATTATCCCATGCTGCCTTAATTTTTAACTTAACCTCGATGACCTTAATATCAAGTTTTCTGAGCAGTGAAGCTAATTCGGGACTTATCTTATCACCTGCCTTAGCAACCCTGGTCTCCTTAGCTACCCATATAACTCCTTCTCTGACCTGTGTAGGTACCCTTAATTTACCAAATACTGATAACATAGGGCCTGGAGGTATGCCTGTAGACCCTTGAGGTATGTAGATATCGTCAGTTGCTACATCACCGGGTTTAGCGTATCTTAGCTCAGTGAGCTTATCTATGAGTAGGGATAACTCGAAAGGATTCATGTTTGTAAACATGAATGCATTAGTACCTATTAAGTATTTACTTAAGTCATCTACACCACTAAGGTTAAGTTCCTTCATTGCTCTGAGGAATAATGAGTTCTTGTAAACTCTAATAAAGCCGTACTCCTCTAACTTCCTCTTAATCCTCTTATATTCAGGTGTGGGTATCCTCTCCAAATCGAATATAGCAACTACTTTATACTTCTTGAATAATTCCTTTATCTCCTCAACAGTCCTCTGCTTCTTAATGAGTGCTGGCCTAACCTTAACCTTACTTTCACTTTTCCTCTTCTCTAACTCCTTCAAGAGTTTAACCAATCTAGATCTAGTACTGCCTTTCACTACATCATCACCTCGACAGGTGGGCCCATTGTTGTCTTAATGTATATCTTAGTTGACGCTTCTAGAGGTCTTTTGATCTTCGACTTTATATGTTCTAGTACTGTCATAACGTTCTCAGCTATATTTTCAGGATTCATGTCCTCAGTACCGACCTTGCATCCAACCCATGACTGCTCCTTATTTCTTAGTCTCGTAGATAACATGTACCTCTTAACTATAGCTCCTATATCAGCATTTAATGGTACTGGTATTGGGAATTTACCTCTGGGACCTAGGGCAGGGCCTAAGATCCTACCAGCCATTGCCATTAAGTCGGCTTTAACTAATACCCACTCATACCTCCTAGCTAGTTTCTTCGCTTCTCTCCTACTTAATGACTTTAACTCAGTATCGCTTAGTGTGTCAATGCCTAACTCCTTAGCCTTTAAGAGCATGTCACCATTAGCGACAACAAGTATCTTTGGTGTCTTACCTAAGCCTTTAGGAAGTACTATAGCATCCCTAAACTTGATTTCAGGTGACTTAGGGTCAAAACCCTTAAACACTACAATTAACTCTACAGATTGCTTGAACTTTCTACCCTTACCTAACTCTATAGCTTTCTTTATAGCATCTACTATAGCCTCCCTTGTTAACGGCATTCAGACCACCTACTTCTTCCTCCACTCTTCCTCATATTTAAGCAATATTGAGTCATACTTACCTTCAGTAATCTCTCTTAAAATTTCCCTAGGCTCCTTACCCTCGACCGTAATACCTATCGTTGCAGCACTCGATAATATGGTCTTTACTGCAGCTTTGAGTGTCTTAGCTGTAAGATCCTGCTTCTTTAGGATAGCTATCTTGACTATATCCTCAAACTTCACGTCCCCAACCTTCTTGTGTGCGGGATCTCCTGATGGCTCTGAAGCACCTGCAAATTTTAATAGTAGTGATGTTGTTGTCGGTGACTTAACATTTATTTTATAATTCTTTGTCTCAGGATCGACAAGTATTTCAACTGTAACCTCTAAGTCACCGTAGTCCTTAGTTACCTCATTAATCTTATTAATGACCTCATTTACATCAAGACCGTACTGGCTTATAGCTGGACCTAGTGGTGGTGTAGGTGTTGCCTTACCACCTTTTACTCTAGCTCTAATTATCCTCCAAGGCATAATCTCACCTCCTCTTGTAAAGTCTTACATTATCTGCAGGTATTGTTGCTTCCATTTTGAAGGAAGCCTCAAGAATGTTAAGTGTGACTAAGTTCTTTTGTGCATCAACTGAAATTACGGAGGCTTTTAAGCCCTTGAATGGTCCTGATATAATCTCAACTATATCTCCAGGCTTTAACTCTTCAATGGGTGGTTTAACCCTAATTAACCTCTCAACTTCCTCTGGTCTTAATGAGCCCATAGCCTTACCTTTGACATGTTTTATATCCCTAGCAACTCTATGAACTATATGTAAACCCTCAGTCTCAATTATTATGTAACCCTTGATCTCTGGTGGGACAACTATTGAGTATATCCCCTTAGATTTAAGAGCTTGAGATGATGCTTCAAGCATGAGGGCAACGTTAACTTCCTGTCCTGCTGTAGTTCTTAATACGACATACTTAGGTAATGCTCTCACCTTCCTAGTACTTGTACTACCTGATTCATTCCCACCCTCCATCTTAAGCACCTCCCTGAATGTATGTTAGAATGAGATGTATGAGAAAACCTACTACACCTACGAACAATATTCCAGCTAATGTTACCTTAAGTACTAGTTTATATTCGTCGGGCTCAGGTTTCTCAGCAATGATTAGTATCTTCCTCCACATCTCAAAGATTTCCCTCATTTTCACATTACCACCTCGCTAATACCTTACTCCTCAAAGAGCTTATTAAGTATTTTATGGGGGTCGTATAGTTCTAGGTCCTCATATTTCTGACCAGTACCTACGTACATTATTGGTTTACCTACAGTTAATATTATGCTTAGCGCTGACCCTCCTTTAGCATCTGCATCAAGCTTTGTAAGGATCACTGCATCAACACCTACTGCATTATCAAACCACTTAGCCTGTTCTATGGCATCATTACCCGTCAATGCATCTAGTATCAATATTTTTAGATGAGGCTTAACCACTCTAACAACCTTCTTTATCTCATTCATTAAGTCAGTATCTGTATGCATCCTACCTGCAGTATCTATTAAGACCACATCAATGAAGTGCTTACTAGCGAATATTACACCATCTTTAGCTACAGCTGCAGGATCGGCACCATATTTACCTCTTATAAATGGGAGACCCAACCTCTCAGCATGTATCGCTAGCTGCTCCTGTGCACCAGCTCTAAATGTATCAGCTGCTACAATGACGGATTTTAACCCGTTAATCTTTAGTTTATAAGCAACCTTAGCTATAGTTGTCGTCTTACCTACACCGTTAACTCCCATAAATACTATCACGTAGGGTTTAGGGCCTAACTTAACTAACTCAACTACATCCTTGCCGAAAACACCTTTAGAAAGTATCGAGAGAATAGCTCTCTTAATCCTCTCCTTAACCTCCTCATAAGCACCTCTTCCAAATCTAGGTACCTTAATTCCTACTAACTCACTCCTTAATCTCTCTTTTAACACTTCAACAGCATCTAGGGCAACGTCGCTTTCCAATAGTTCAATCTCAATATCGTTAAATATTTCCTCAAAGTCTGAATTACTTAATTCCTTTAATGAGACTACCTCGCTTAATTTACGACCTAGCTTGCTTAGGACACCTCTTACTTTATTAAACATTAAGCCCTACCTTGGGAATTATGTACTTACAGTTTAATACTATTTAAGGCAGGTTAAAGACTTAATTGAATATGAGGATCGTATTTTAGGTCTCACTTAGAAACTTGCGTACCCTGTCTTGCCTGCTCTAATGCCTTACCTATTAATGCTTGTAATTGTTGATAGTAGTTAGTCGCATTACTTAATTCTCGCTGGATTAATGTTAATGTATTTCTCAAATCCTTCTCTATATTTATCAGTATCTCCATGGCCTTCTCTAAAGGTAATTCAGCATAGTATTCTAGGCCTATATGAACTATGACCTTATCTTTATCTATTGGTTTAGCTCTTGTTAATACGTAACCTCTTCTATCAGTAGGTACTACGACTTCTTTAACACCCTCAGTCTTGAGTTCTGAGATGAAGTTCTTACTATTATTTACTTCGCTGAGCTCTGAAGTTATTTGATTTAATTGACTTTGAAGTGTATCTATATATCTCCTAACTTCACCTAGCTCAGCTATTAACGTATCTAAGGGTACAGTAATTACTTCCCTACGTTCATTACTACTCAATATACCAACCTCTTAACTCTTCTAGCTTTTTAATATACTTATATTTAGCTTGTTCAGGTGGTATCTCCTTAACCTCTAAGATCCTTATGTGTGATCTCTTTAATTTATGTCTGCTACCTAACTCTGAAAGTACTTTCTCTACTGCATCCTCCTTCTTTAGAGCTCTAACATCTATTGTGAATGGCTGCCAAACCCTAATGCTATCTGGACTAAAGAGTGCAACACCACTTACTCTAAACACCTTTATCTCACGACCCATCCTAACTCACCCCATGCCTAGTGCCTTCATTATCCTCATGATTTCGGGGCCTGTAGTTCTCTCACCTACTAGGGCCCCGTAATTATTGGCTACGAGACCTGTCTTAATAAATGCTACACCGAAATTAACTGTTGCTATATCTGCATTAACGTCAAAGAATTCAGATATAAACCTTAATTCCTCATCAGATGCATCAGGATGTACGACAGCACCCTTATCCGTTACCACAGCTGCTGAGCCTACAGCTGTCATATTAGCTATCTTACCTACTTTAAACTTCCCAATTCCTAATGAATTAACTACGGACTTAACCTCATCTTCGCTTAGTTCTGTTGATAATAACGCTGCTTTATTATTATGTAGAACAACATTCCCTAAAGCTGTATGTCTAGTTTCGACAATAGTGATCTTCAAACCTAGCTGCTTTAACACATCTATTTCCTCATCCCTCATAATGCCTGGTGCTAGTACTAAATTATCACTACAAACTAGGAATACACCCAAGAGTGGAGTTCCCGCTACTTGAGCTTCTATAACTTCAACGTTGAGTACATCCTTAATCTTTTGTTTAGCTTGAGATGTAACTCCTTTAGGTATTAATGCATACTTATTACTAGCACAGATGAAAACACCAATGTTAGGATTACCTAGAATCCTTAACCGTTCAAGAGGCATTTACTTCTCCTCACTACTCTCGGAGGAGGACTCTACTGTAGTGGTTGTAGTTGGAATTGTCGTTATGGGTATGGCTAGTACAGCCTTAACAACCTTACCCTCAGGATCCACAGGTATGACTCTAACTGCTATTCTCCTTGGTGGCTTGTCATAAGCATATGAGAATATGTACATACTGATTGACTCATCTATGATAACGTGCTCAGCTTTTGTATGCCTCTTCACGAACTCTCTTATACGTTTTATGGCTCTAGGACCTCTACGCCTACGACCTGACCAGTATATCCTTGAGAGGTTTATTATGTATATTCTCTCGCTCATTTGTAGTCACCGTAACTCTAACTTAAATAGTGTAGGGACTATATATTCTTCAACTTAGATCTTCTCCAGAATCTCCTCTTAGGTCTGAATGGTACTTTTCTTAAGGTCTTAACAACTACCCATACAGGTATTGCTGAATTAGATTTTAATGCACTTGCTAATCTAAGTTTTCTAGCTACGTGCTTATTCCTTGCCATGACCTCCTACCTCTTCTCCCTAATTATGATTTTGTAGTCTCTCCTACTCCTTGAGTCTAACTCTAAAAGTATTCTCTTAAGTGTGTCGTCATCTATAACCTCTCTCAATTGCCCAGTTAATGCTAGATTAATCAGGTAGTCCTCAACCGCTCTAGCTAAGTCTGGTCTAACTAATTTAACGTTAGCTAATCTCTCCCTAGCCTTAGATGTTAGTATGCGCCTAAGTATTGCCTGTCTTTGAGCCTCCCTAACAGCCTCTTCCTCCTTCTTCCTTCTCTCCTCTTCTAACCTCCTTAGTAATGCTTCATACTGTCTTCTCTTAATCTCCTCTAACTCCTCATCATAGTACTCCTCAGACACTACCTCCTCCCCCACCATACTTCTTTAGTTCAGGAATATACTTTACTACCTCCTTGAATACCTCATAGGCTATTTTATCAAGTAAGCTCCTACCCTTAGGAGTCAATACCCTGCCTTTATTGCCCTCCTTCATAACTAATCCCGCTCTCTCAAGTTGCTGAAGTATTTTCCTTATGTGTGAGCCTCCAGCCTTCTTGAAGTGCGGCGGTGCTACACCCCTTCTCTGTAGTCCTCCAAAGATCGTTCTGAAGGTCTCGATTCCTATAGGTTCGTCACTAACGTATAGCTTCCTAAGAATACTTGCTGCTCTATAGTACCACCAATCAGGATCCTCAGGAGGTTTCTCCTTATGAGGACCTGTCTTTACGAATAGAGCCCATGGTGGTGGTCTAACTTCAGGTACGTTTTCCTTTAGGTATTTAGCTAAAGCTTTTATGAACGCATCAGTAGGTACCTCCTTCACGGTTACCATTATATACCCACCTAACCTAATCTTAGCCAGCCTTACTTAAAGACTTTACATGGTTTATATATTTAATTTACGTGCCTCCCTCCCTACTTCACGCATGTAGTGAAGTATGTTACTGTAATCCCTAAATGCGTAATTACTTAGTGAAGCCTGAGTATAGAGACTTGCGACTGCTGCTGAAACACGAGATGGTATGCCTACATACTCTAAAGCGTTAGCTACATACCGTGAATCCTTAGACGCTAACTCCATCTTAAACCTAACAGGGAAATTAGGATTTAATCCCCTATCCTCATACCTTTCAATGATACTTCTCATCCATGTGGTTTCCTTGACTATGGAGAAGAATTTTTTAGCATCAATCCCGTAGGCTTCGCATAGGGCTATGGACTCAGATATTGAGGCAACCGTAGCTAAGAATATGTTATTCACCGCTAACTTTAAAGCAGAAGCTTGAGGTACTGGACCAACGTATATGACCTCCTTACTCAAGGCCTTAATTGTCTCGATATTTACATCCTCCTTATTACCACCCACATAAGTTACTAGTTCGCCCTTCCTAGCCTCCGATACGCTACCTATAACTGGTGCCTCAACATACCTTGCATTCTTACTGGCTGCAATATCCATTAGCATGGTACTTACTTGCGGCGTTATCGTTGATTGCTGAACCACTACCTTGTTCTTACTTAAACCGTGAACTAAGCCATTACTCATAACGAAGACATTGAGAACCGCTGTATCATCTGAAACCATAATGTGTACTATATCACATGATCTACTAACATCTAAAGGCTTCTCAGCAATTTCAGATCCAAATTCCCTACTAAATCTTACTGCCTTATCCCTACTCCTATTATATACTACTAAATCATGACCCTTCTCGACAAGTCTAGCAGCCATTTGATAGCCCATACTCCCTAAACCTATGAAACCTACCTTAACCAAGTTCCACACCTAAAGCACTTATGTACTAGTCTTAAAATATCGTGTGACGGTTTCCTCAAGAGACATACTTATATTCTGTTCTCAGAGACTTAGTTAGTAAAGATGAAGGTTAAGGGGTAAGTAATGTATGATTTAGTGACCTCAGTAATGTGCTTAGTAATAGGCTTCTTAGCTGGCTTTGTTGGTAGCTTACTAGGTATTGGAGGAGGCAGCTTAACAACCCCGACATTGATTCTCTATGGTGTTGAAGCCCATAAGGCTGTTGCGGCAAGTTTAGTAGCTATTTTAGGTACTAGTCTTGGCGGTATATCCCATCTCTATAAGCGTGGATTAGTACGTGTGAAGACAGCATTCATACTTGAGTCTGCATCAATTACTGGCGCGTTTACGGGTGCAACACTAGCTATAAGGCTTCCATCAAGTATAGTAGCTATTGTGGTAGCTTCAGCATTAGTACTATCCGCAATACTCTTCACAATAATTCCTGTAGAGAAGGAGAGGAGAACTAAACTGGGATTAAAGAAGTCGTATGTTATAGCTTGGGCAGTTAGCTTAGCAGCAGGCTTCTTATCAGCCACTGCAGGTATTGGTGGAGGTGTAATAAAGACACCAGTATTAACGCTAATACTTGGCTTAAGTGTCAAGAGTGCCGTCTCAACAAGTAAGTTAATGGTTGGTATAACAGCGGGTACAGGTGCGATTACTTACGGTATTTCAGGCCACATAGATCCCTACATAGCAATCCCATTAGTTATAGGAACATATACGGGTGCTTGGACTGGTGCAAGGGTATTAACAAGGATTAAAGCTAGGAAGGTTAGAATCATAGCAATATTAATGTACATACTACTTGCTACGTCAATATTGCTAAGGACGCTAACGACATGAAATGCATTGTAATCAATAACCATAGTAAGCTAGTCATAGCTCAACTAAGTGATTACACCTAATCCACACCACAAAATTCTTGTACCATTAATTTCTATAATCAATAAAAGTGCCAAGTTGAAATGTAATGGAGAGAATTAAGGATTTGGTGCGGCGGCCGGGATTTGAACCCGGGATTTCCGGCGTGGAAGGCCGGCGTCCTAGACCAGGCTAGACGACCGCCGCTCCGTAGT